>CAZJMP010000051.1:0-7005 GCA_964547365.1 uncultured Candidatus Peribacteria bacterium
GGTACGCAACTCAAATTGTACTGCAAATATAATTTTGGAATACTCATCAATCCTGGAGGTCAAACCTATAACGGATTTGATAGCACACTCAAATTTGATAGCAGTAGCATAGCGATACTCCATCAGTCCATCAATCCATTTTTTACCAGCACCACCAATGGATTTATTTCAAGCGGATTTTTGTATAGATCTTATTGAGTCAAACCCGGGGGTTCATGATCTTCTGTACTCACGGCAGCGAATTTCTTATTTTCCACTACACAGAACATTCTATCGACATACCTCGAATTTACGACCATAACATGATGAATGATAGTGTTTGACATGAATACCACCGATGACGGTGCTGTCATCAACTCCAGCATTTCATCATTGGATATCCTCACATGAACAACAAATGCTGGATATGCATTTTCACCATTGCCGTGTATTATAGACAACGAAGCTCCCCTCATGATGGGACTTTATCCTGCAAATAATGCAAGATATATCTCTACCGGACAAATCATCTCTTTTGTACTCTACGATCGAGCATGACCATGAACAGCTGCAGGGGTCTCCCCTATGACGAACACCAATAACAGAAGCCACTATCGATATTCTGGTTTGGATACGAGCAATCTCAACAATTATCAATCGGCACCAAGTAGTGTAGACAATCAAGAATGAGTATATAGCTGATCTATCAAAGTAACCATCGCATGTCCAAACTGCACATGATGATGACGGACATACACCCTCAATCCAGCGAATCTGAACATCAGTCAACGGACAGGGAACAATTCTATAAATAGATATACTCGGGATAGCGAAAACAGATGATATGCCGTAAACTTTGCTTCTCCTGCTCCATTTGGATATGAAGTAGAAAAACAAGTGACCATGACCATTATATGATCAGACAATCCGAACGAACTAGGGAATATACATACAGGCAATTTCACCGCGACGTTCAATTCTCCCTTGGCTCCTGTCATCTCTATGACATCACCGACCGATTGAGCGACATTTGTAGACAGCAAAATCAGCCCGATAACCTTTACGTTTGTTGATGACCGAGCAGGAATAGATACATGAAGCATCAACATCAGCATCCCTGCTATCTACTCATGAGTCGATTTGCTATATACATGAAAAACATATTCATGAACAGATCTTGCGATCACCTTGATAAGCGGACAGCCATGATTATGAAATTCCTGATCATATAGCGTATCGTTAGTTCCGCAACGATATTTCCCTAGCAATACAGAGATCGCTATCACATGATCCGTCAAAGACTTAGCCAACAATATACGTAACGAAATCCGGCAGTTTACGACGAGGCCAAGCTGTTCATTTTGGTGATGTACAGACACGTTCGGGCTTAACATCTTCTGAGGAAGCTATGCTTGAACGTATTCCTTCTCTGGAGGGATAATCATCGTCACATGAACAAACATCAATTCTCCATACCCTTATCTCACATGAACAAACAACGATATCCTCATGTGTGGACGACCATATACATGAACAATCCTCCAATGAAATATCTGAATATACGACACGAACGGCATATCGATCAATGGGACTCTCTACACCTGAGATGGGCTCTATATCACATGAATGGATGGATTGGATTTTATCTATACCAACGGAACGATCATCGTTCAATAAAAACAATTATTTTATTTTGATACTCTATCGGTGATGAAAAAAATTCTTTGAATAGCCACACTCATCATGATACTCTGAGTCAGCACGGCGACAGAAATCAGATTTTCTCCTGATAGTTGAAATACAGGGAAATGATGCATAGTAGCTACAGAGATCATCATAGATACGCAAGATAATGAGATAGCAGCAACAGATATCGTCATGGAAAGTTCGCTTGCTTTCGTAGATTTTGTCCCTTCAACCATGTTCCCGTATTTTCTGCCTCCGAAAATCCAAGGCAATACTATTCATCTCGTAGGTTTTAGTACCGACAAAAACAATCGTGTTTCAGGAAGCTGAAGTATATGAACACTATATCTCAGACAAAAAGACAATGCAGATACCGATGGAAGCATAAAATTATATTTCGCCAAAAAATGATCCACGACAGACAGCAATCTTAGTATTGCTTGATGAATAGACGTCCTTGATACTGTAGGAAGTGCGCTGTATCATTTCGTAGATGAAGGATTCTGCGTACATAATACTGCTGATGATATCAAAGGATGAATAGCGAAAAAAAATCTCAGAATGCTCTTGGCAAAAATAGATCGCGATCAATTGATAAAAAAAGCATTTACCCGAAAAAACCTACTAGCGTTTACCTGACTCATCATACTCGTAACGACGTTATTCCTTTATTATAAGACCAGCAAGCAATGATCAAAAAAATAGGGCATCACAATAGACTATTATCCCTACTTCTTCTCTTGTGAGGACTATTTTCTCTCGTATCTGGACAATATTATTATTTCGACAATAGCTCAAGCTATCCATTCCAACAATGATGCAACGAATCGCTTATGATCAAGATCAACACGGAAGGCGAATGAGCGAGAGCAGGAAGATTCCACCTTATCATCGATAGCGGACATTTTTCGTATTCCACTTCTGATGTAGCCAGCATACTGAGGACCAACCTTTTCAATGCTAGCGCTACTACATTTGCGGATCGATCATCAGCAGCATCTCCATCACGAAAACCATGATCAAATCATACCATCTTGCAGATCGATCGTAAAAATGATCTTACCAATTATATAGGAAACGGCTGATTATATTGAACGATTATTGGCATCATTCCTCTTTTTTCTACTACCACCTACACATGATATATCTCAATGGAATATATCTCATGATCAGCCACCACAGAAACGACCTTGAGTGCACCTGGAGGATATGAACTAATAAATCCCGCTCATCAGGCACCGCATATCACTTGATATTTCTATGTCCAACAAGCACCATGCATAACAGACACCAATACACCATCATATATAGTAAACGTACCTACTGCTGGGACAAAGAAATCGCATCTTAGCGGAATATCCGTCAGCCTTACCGACAACATATGATCATCGTCTACCAATGTACCCTACGTATGGACCGGTTGAGCTCCAGGTATAGGCACATGGACAAAAAACATTTGGTGAATAAACAATCAATATGGAATACAGCTTGATAGTTTCTTCATGTCTATCTATGGCAATGGAACATGAAGATATCTCTACGGAAGCACTTTTAGTTTTTCTCCGGGCGCTTCTTTGTTCGCAGCTACAAACGGCATAACATGGCAATCTCTTGTTCGCAACTATTACCTCGACATCAATTGATCAGAGCTTTTTGATTATGGTATAGAGAAACCTATCACTATTGTATGAACAGTAAGGGATCGTATAAACAATACTACAAACTTCTGACCATTTGTTTTTAATCAACCTGTATGACCGCGGCTTATCGCTGGATCAGCTACACCTGCCGCATGAGCATCATGGATAGATATTACTGCTCCTATCGCATTATCTATAGCAGACGATCGGGCAGGCATAGATTCATGAAGCGTCACAGTTACCTTACAAGGAATTTGATGAACAGCATATGGACCATACACCTTTTCAGGAAGTGATCTGAATCTTTCTTGAATCATGGGTGAGGCCAACCTCCCTGACTATTCTATCACTATAACCGACCATCCTGATTTTCCTAATTCATGAACCATACAGGTACACATATATGCTGAAGATATGGCAGGTACTGTTGATACGATAGGAGATTACACTTTTTGAACAAGGCCATCATGTATGGAATTATGATGCTGCAGCACAATAGACATACAGACGTGAACCAACGCTCCATTCGTATATAGTGGAACGACGCTCATAATCTCTGGTTGAATGAATCCGTCATTCACAGTAAACGAACATACATGAATCGTAAACTGCGGAACAGAAAACCAAGGTATGGATATTTATGAATGAGTGGAACCCTATAGTTGATCAGCTATACATATCAGTTTCTTTGATTTAACCAATCTTAGCATTTCAGGGAACAATAGCGCCATCAAAGCAGTGCTCTCATGAAAAACGTTATACCTCCAAAAGCTCTATATCCCTCCTATCACTACATGATGATGCATAGGATCTTGCTGATCAACTGGATGATGAGGTGGATGATGATGATGATGATGAACAACTACTCCTGACGATTGCTCGTTACCAAGCGATCTGGCATGTGCCAACGAAGCAGGGCTTGATGCTTCATCAAGCTATTATGATAACACCTGCTGCAGCGCTCAAGAGACCTGACATGCATCGGCACCGATATGTGACGTTTCAGACTCACCATACACACAAGAGATCACTGACGCATTCCAACGATGATACAATCTAAATATCACTAATAAATGCCCTATCACGGAAGCACGCATGGAAAATCCTATCATAAGGATGGAGGCAGCGAAAATGATGTCGATGTTCACTATCCAGATCATCTGACTCTTCCCTGACACCCACAAACAAGGATGCGATAGCTTCTCCGATGTAACAAACTTGAGCGATGAAATGAAATTCTTCAGCAAGACCGCTTGCCAACTTGATCTCATGGGACTCAAACCTGATGGAAAGACGCCTGACACCGTATTCAACCCTCATGAATACGTAGATAGAGCACAGTTCGGTACTATGCTTTCCAGATTGATTTATGGCGACACCTATAATATATATTCAGGCCAAGAGACGCTCTACAAATGGTACGAAAAGCATCTTGGAGCGCTCCATGCTGACGATATCATGAAAAAAATCGAGAATCCATCCATGCTTGAAGAAAGAGCGCGAGTGTTGCTTATGCTAAAAAGAACGGCTGATAGCGGTATTGTAAACAAATATCGTTTGATAGCGCCAGCGCACAACTGAGCTCTTGTTCTCTTGGAAAACGTACGATAATGACTATAAGATGGTATAGATTGATATAGACGGGATAGTTCTCTATTCCATCTGATCCGTCTATCCCGTCTTTTTATATAGTAGAAATTTATCTCATGAAAAAAATCTTCCTTCTGATTTCCCTTTGCACATTCGGGCTCCTTTTGACCGGCTGCGGCAAACAACCAGAAACTTGTTCCATCGATGAATGATTTTCTTGTGGTGCAACTACATGAGCATTGGACCTAAGCTGAACTATAGATGCCGTGATCAATGCTATCAAGAACAACGACTTCTTTACGCTTTCCACATTCGTGGGTCCGCAAGGTATTCGTTTCACTCCATACGAAAATGTGAACGTCACGAACGATGTCGTCTTGTATAGCGGACAGGTCTATAATGCATTGGCTATCTCCGCCGCATATACCCGATGATCATACGACGGATCAGGTGAGCCAATCAGTCTCGGCATATGACATTACCGAGAGAAGTTCGTCTATGATGTAGACTTTGCAAACGCGCCTGAAATCTATCATAATCAAAAATTCGAAAGAGGGAACACTCTCAACAACATCTTCGATGTCTACACCGGAAAAGAGATTGTGGAATATCACTTCCCGCAGATCGATCCTCAATATGAATGAATGGATCGGAGAAGTCTATATCTCGTATTCGACAATGTCGGAGGGCAGCGACAACTCATCTGAATTATTCATGGACAACGGACCATATAAAATAAATTAAAAATTGAGAATTAATAATGAATAATGTATGACTTGTTTTATTATGAACTACTGTGCATTACAATAGTCCATACTAGAGCAAAATCCTACATTATTCATTTTTTATTATTCATCATTCATTATTTTTTCTTTTACGGAAAAAGGAGAGGCCAACACCTCTCAGATTAGGGCGATGTGTACAAGGTCTATTTCCGTATGACCGCGGCGTGCTGGCACGGAAGAAAAACTGAATTTTGCCATAGACCCCCTAATCCACCAGTGATGGTAGCTCTCCTTGATAAACATCCCAATATAGGCGTACTGAGAATATACTGAAACAACGGAGAAAAACAAGGATTATTGTTTACTTAATTTCTCGTAACCAAGTTGTCAACAAGCTCCTTTCATCTTCCTTCATAAACTATCTCTGACAGTAACGGTAATTCACTCATCTTCCAGTATTTTCTTGAACTTCTGGATGGAAGTATTATCGCTTTCGACATAATCGATAGCAGGATTAGTATTGTACGGAATCAAGTTTACATGAGCCAATTTTTTCTTGAGGAAAGCTGCGAGCTGTTTCGCCAATTCCGGTTTGTCAGTAACATCCTTGATCATGATATATTCATAGAATATCCTGTTGTCGGTAGCATTCACATATTCGCTGATCGCTTTATTGAGTTCATCCAAAGGATATGCCTTAGCTATCGGCATCAGCCTATCGCGAAGCTCTTGATTCGGAGCATGGAGCGAAATAGCCAATTTCACTGGGATTTCGTCTTTGACGAGTTGCTTGATTCACGGAATGATTCATGCAGTTGAAATAGTGATATGTCTGCGAGAGAGCGAAAATCCTGCTTCTTGTCTGAGCATAATCTCAATCGCCTTTTTGACATTGTCGTAATTCAACAATGGCTCACCCATTCCCATGAAGACGATATTACGAACTGAGTATAATGAACCATCTTCTTGTTTGCCGAATTTTTTCTTGATGTAATTATTTACATACAACACTTGCGAGATCATTTCATCTCGCGTAAGATTCCTCTTGAATCCTAGCTTTCCTGTCACACAAAAGGTACAGTTGACGGGGCAGCCGACCTGAGAAGAAATACACAAGGTGATTCTATTCAGTTTTTCTTTGTCATCTTTTTGGTATTTCTCGTCTTGTCGATGATAGAGAATGACGGCTTCTATTAGGTAGCCATCGTGCGTTTGGAATCAGATTTTGGTCGATGTTTCATCTTCAAGTACCTTATCGACTTTCAACGTACAAACAGAAAAATGCTGATCCAAGTCCTCTCTTAGATCTTTTGATAGTGTCGTCATTTCGGCGAAATCGATATTCTGATTTTTGAATATCTCCTGCTGGATTTGTTTGATCCTGA
>CAZJMP010000052.1:0-6386 GCA_964547365.1 uncultured Candidatus Peribacteria bacterium
GCCAATGATGGTCAAATATGTTCTGCACGATAGTAGTTTACTAATCTTTTTGCTGCATTGATGTGCTGTAAATAGAGGAGTATCTGTCCAGGGACGAGTTGTTTCAATCATTCTTTATCGCTGATATACACCATATGTCTGATGGCAGTAGATTTGATATCTTTGGTTATTTTCAATGAAAGGACTCCGTATTTTGTTTTTTTGAATATTCCGCTGGTTCGTGGGTTTCCGCTGATAACGGTATCGAAATTCGGTATGTTCTTGATGATATAATTTTTTCGATCTTCGTCGCTGTCGAAATCCGGCAATGCGTAGATGGTGAATTTGATATTCAATGCTTTCAGTATTTTGGAGATCATTGTCTTTCTTTCTTCGTAGGTGAACGGATTTTCTACCGTATGTTCCTTGTTGGAAGATCATATGCCTATGATAAATTCCGTTATTCCTTTCTTTCTTGCCTGATTCAAAGCATCGATATGTCCATAATGGAATGGTTGGAAACGGCCGATGAATAATCCTATTTTTTGTTTCATAGGAAAATGTTAGGGATAAATCTTATAGAGAGTATATCCATTATATGGCTATTTACAATAACATATCTTTATCGGATTATCTGCACGTATGGCGTGCAAGGTGCTGAAAATCTATGATTTCTAATGTATCTTCTATTCATCTCTTCTTGAGCAAAGACAAGAATTGCTCAAATACCTTTACGGTAGCCATAACATCGCCCATCGCTCTATGCGCTCTTTCATTGGTGATATTGAAATGCTGACATAGACACTCTAAACGTTTGCTCGGTAATTCTGGCAATAATCTATTGGCTAATTTTCTTGTACAGAGCGTATGATTATCTATTGATGTGCCGAGGTGATGTATTCCGTTGTGGTTAAGAAATCCATAATCAAATGTCGCATTGTGCGCTACGAGAATATGATCTCCCAAAAAATCAAAAAATTCCGGCAATGCCTGGTCAATGGTCGGAGCATCTTGTACCATGGCATTGGTTATCCCTGTGAGGTGAGTGATGAATCATGGTATGGGAGTCTGTGGGTTTATGAGTGTCTGAAATGTTTTTATTATTTTTTCTCCATCGAATTGCACGGCTGCTATTTCTGTGATATGATGCCTGTCTTTACTGAGCCCGGTTGTCTCGATATCCACAATCACATAATGTTTCGTATTCAAAGTGCAGATATTAGTAAATAAAAAACACATGATATTCATGTGAGTGTTTTTTTCAATATCTGTCTTTGATTTTTGTTTTTTTCCCCCTGTTTAAAATTTGACAGAATAATGAAAAAGGAGTATAATTGCAGTAAGGTGTACTAGTATGTATTTACAAGGTTATCAATGACACCATGAAAAAGACAATACATTCCAATAGTATGACGGAATATTTTCAAAAGTTATGGATTTCCAGATACTTCAAAAAGCTTACGAAAAGACAGATATGCATAGTTTTTTGAATGCTTTTGCTTGTTCTTTTTTGAATTGCTCGAAACAGGTATACAGTATATCAGGCTGACTTGCAGGCGAAAAAGGAAATGATATATACTGTCGCTACATGAGATTTGTACGTGCAAGTGAAGGTTAATGCAAAAGCCAGTCTTCTGGATGAACAGAATCTTTCGTTCGGTCAGGAAGGCAAAATTATTGCTGTCAATGTCCAGGTGGGAGATGAGGTCAAGGCTGGAGATGTTTTAGCTGAACTGGATCTCAAGGATTATGAAGATACTATAAAAGCAGCTCAATTGCAATTGGAAAATGCTCAATTTGGACTTACGAAACTTCTCAATAACGATACATCATTAGCTCAAGCTCAGGTCCGTTCTCAGATAAAGGAAGCTGAACTTTCCTTGAGCGTAGAAACTGAACAATATGCTATATTACAAAAACAACTGAGTGCTGCTCTTACCCAAAAAAGAGCTCAACTTGAACAGACGACTCGTGAATACGAAATAGCCAAAAGCGAGCTGGATATCACTACTACTGAAGAAACCAGTCACGCTGCTGCTCAAGTCGATCGTGATCAACAGGTGATGGCCATAATTAGTGATCTTGATGCTATTCTTTGAAATATGGAGACGGTTATGAATAATGTAAACGATACTTTCGATTCGACAGTTAATCAGACGTTTATTTCTGCTCATGATCCAGACTTACGGAATAGATTCAAAAATAATTTAACAGCATCAACTTCCTTCATAACGAATTTTGATTCAAAGATAATAAATATAAACAGTTCCTATTCAGATAATCAAATCTATGCAATTGTTCAGGATTTTTATACCAAATCTATTGCTCTGATTACCTTGTGTAATAATGCGTTAGATATATCTAAGATGTCAGATGAACTAAAATTATTGTCTCCATCATTGTCTACATACAAATCTACGGCAGTAGCTTTGAGATGAGAACTTAAGATACTCAGGGATTCTGTTTCTTCGTTGCTTTCTACGTATGAATCTCATAAGGCGGCTGTAGAATCCCAAGGAGAAACTATCGCCGTTCTCGAAAAGGAGATTGCGACCATGGAAATAGATAATCCGAATCAACTAACAAGAAAGCGGGCACAGATCACCAATCTTAAGGAACAGATAGCTGTACTCAATGAACAATTACGTCATGTCAAAAGCTGAATCAATGCATACGATATCAAACAGCAACATAACCTTGTAGATCAAGCTGTATTGAATCTTGAAAGAACCAAGAATCAAAAAGACGATTATCAAATCATCGCTGATTTTGATGGACGTGTGCGTAGTGTGGATATAGCTAAATGAGAGCAATATAAGCTTGATGATAGGAAATATATCGTTGTGGAAAATCCTAATCTTATCGAGCTTGAACTCAAAGTCAGTCAGATAGATATTGTGAAGATCAAAGAAGGGCAAGATGTCTCTGTCGTTTTTGATGCATATCCTTATACGCCTATAAAGGCTAAAATCACGAGCAGAGATGTGAATCCAGAAATCAACGAAAGAGGGTGAGTGTATTATACCGCTAAAATACTTTTGGATAAACAACAGTTGGAGATACTTGCTGGCATGTCCGCTATTGTTACCGTAAACACTGCGGAAGCAAAGAATGTTCTTATCGTTCCAACTTTGTCTCTTGTACAGGAAAATGGCAAGACTTATGTATATCTTAAACAATGATCTAAGTATGTGCTTCATGAGATTGGAATTTGAGTTTCAAATAATTTACAGGCTGCGGTACTTAGTGGATTGACGGCGTGAGATACTATATTAGCATCCGTGCTTGATGATGCAATGCTTGAGAAAATGTGAATCGATGGCGGTGGCCTTTCTATTTCATTATTCTAATGATACGACATGAGCATGATAGATATCATAGATCTCAAAAAATCCTATATCGTCGCCGGTAAGCCGGTCATGGTTTTGAAATGAATAGATCTTCATATAGAAAAATGAGATTTTCTCGCTATCATGTGACCATCTTGATCGGGCAAGACAACACTTATGAATGTACTTGGATTGCTTGATGAACCGACATCTGGAAAATATATCTTTGATAATGTACATATAGCGAAACTCTCTTCTGATAAACAGGCTGATTTCCGCAGGGATAAAATAGGGTTCGTATTCCAGCTCTATAATCTTTTGCCGAGAATTCCTGCGTGGGAACAAGTCGCTTTGCCATTGTTCTATAAGTGACGATGATACGAAAAAAGATATGCTAAGGCAGCAACAGCGCTCAAGAGTTTGTGAATGGAAGATCATCTTCATCATACCCCGGATATGCTTTCCTGAGGAGAACAACAGAGAGTCAGTATCGCGCGTGCGTTAGTTTCTGAAGCTTCCGTCATCCTTGCTGATGAACCTACTGGTGCATTGGATAGCAAGACGGGTAAGGATCTCATGGAATTGCTTAGTAGTATTAATAAAAAATGAGTTACGATCATTATAGTCACTCATGATAAGAATGTCGCATCATATGCAAAAAAAATCATCCATCTGAGTGATGGTTTAATCTGTAACGGGAAAAAATAATGTCACATTTTATCTACGTACGACAGGCACTGAAGGATCTTCGCATCAATCCGATGAGGACAATTTTGAGCCTTTTGGGTCTGATGATATGAGTTTTGTCAGTGACCGTGATGTTCGGTGTAGGTGAGTGACTCAAAAATCAGATATTGGGACAATTGGAAAATATCTCTACAAATACATTCACTATTGTTGCAGGAGCTACGTATAATCCATTCCTTCCTACTCAAATATCGACTATACGTTGATTCACTGATACGGATATAGCATTTTTCAAAGAATCCATGTGATTTGTTGTTGATATCGCTCCTATCACAGAGATTATTGAACCTGTATATGTGAAGTGAGAAAAAGTGGAAGCGCGTATCGTAGCAGGAGATAAAAAATATATATGAATTGAATGAATAGATGTCATTCTCTGAAGAAATATATCAGATCAGGATGTTGTAAATAAAAGCAATACCGTTCTGGTTACCGAGAGCTTCGTAAAGGAATATCTTGAAATATCCAATCAGAATGCGCTGGGTAAGGAAATCCTTATCGGTGATCAATATTTCACTATTGTCTGAATCATCAGCGAACATACATGAGGATGATTTATAGATGTCAAAATAGTGGTTATTCCTATCAGCACTGCTCAGCAGAAGATAACTTCTGATCCATATTATCAGTATATGATTTTCGAAGTCGATGATTCTCTTCCTCCGACACAAGCTGAAAAACTTATCAAATATACATTATTGAAACGACAATGAGCTTCGCATATGGAAGAAGCACAATTCCAGGTGATAGGTACGGAAGCTATTATCGAGACTTCTCAGAATATCTCTAATCTTTTGCAGCTTGCATTGCTTGGGATAGGCGCTATTTCGCTTCTTGTTTGAGGTATAGGTATTATGAATATTATGCTTGTGACGGTTACGGAAAGAATCCATGAAATCGGTATCCGCAAAGCAGTGGGTGCTCAGAATCATGATATCCTTATCCAGTTTTTGAGTGAGTCCGTTGTACTTTCGCTTATCGGATGTATTGTGGGTGTTTTGCTTAGCTGGTGAATACTTTTTGCGCTAAGACAATTTGGCGTACCTGCATTGTTGAATTTGAGAACTATAATGGTCGCTGTGATTTTTTCTTCTGTCACTGGTATTGTCTTTGGTGTTTGACCTGCGAGGAAAGCAGCGAGAATGAAACCTATCGATGCTTTGAGATTCGAATAAACGAAAAAACAGGACCGGCAGGAATTGAACCCGCGACGCGGAGTTTTGGAGGCTCCCGCTCTACCACTGAGCTACGGTCCTATTTTAGTTTATTAGGCTTTATACCACTGAGCCCCACCAAAGGCGGGCAGGTACGGCCACTATTTTTTTTACACGATTGCTTTCGAATTCTGAAATCACTTCATTTTACTCGTGCTTTCAGTTTCTCAAGTCATCGGTACAATTCAATCATCCAAAATAACTACATTTCATTTGTTCTTTTGGCGATTGATAATGTGTCCAAACGATAAGCCTGATTCTGTGTGAAGTATAATATATCTAACCCGGCTTGTAGCCAGGATATCGCACTTTCTCGCACGAGGCGGGTAAGCTTGCACCAGGTATGGTTTACCACTCGAATCCCTATCAGGGAAACTGAGAAGAGGTAGAGCTGCGAACAACCCATCCTCGCGTTGCATCTTTTGCCGTAACGGCTAGTTTACGTTTCTGTGGCACTGTCATTTGGTCTTTTGGCATCCAGCATCCGTGAGATGCTACCTATGCTTTGGTGTCAGGACTTTCCTCCCTGCTTTAGCAGGGCTATACTATATTTGGACTTGTGTCTTTTAGTGAAATACTCTGTAATTTCAATTGAATTCTTAATTTTTCAGAAGCTCTATCTCTTTGTTTCTTGCTATTCGTTTTATAATCTCGAATCGCAACACACTGAAAAAGCCAACTCCTATTGCCAAGATAAAATAACGGATATCCATGAAAACGAAATGGAAGAGATTTGCTATAGCAGGAATATATACCATCATAATGACACATACTAAAGTTCCTATTAGTATCGGCAATAATGCTTTGTTTTTTATTTTGAACATATGAGCTATGCTGTGTGTTCGTGAACGATTGACGAGAATCAAGGAAAGATTCGCTATGACGAGAGAGACAAATGCTCACGTATTCGCTATCGTTTCCGACTGACCTATTTTAAGTATAATTTGATGAAATGTTATTACTGTAGCAAGTACTATCAATCCTTGCAATACGCTGAACAATAATGTCCTTCTTCCAAAGAGTGATTCTTTTGGGTTACGTGGTTTACGTGACATGATATTCTCTTCTTCTTTTTCTCATTCAAAAATGACGGAACATGCAGGGTCTATGATAAGTT
>CAZJMP010000053.1:0-6331 GCA_964547365.1 uncultured Candidatus Peribacteria bacterium
AACATAGACTATTGATAAAATGATAAAGGGGCTACACCCGATAAACGCTTCGCGATAAAAAAATCGCCTGGAATAAAGTCTAATTAATCAGCTAAGTTTTTCAAGATAAGAAAAAAGCCCCCGAAGGGGCAAAAATACATAAGCGTATTACTTTACCGTTCCACGACAGCAAAGAATTCTTGTTGAGGAGCTTTATGCTTGATGACAGAATAATCATCTGAAGAAATAGCTTGAGCATAAAGCAAAGCTTTTGCCAATATAGCTATTGCTGCATTTTGCTCAATGCCAGCAAGCACAAAAATGATGAGTTTATTGGAAATAGCGGCTACTTTTTCATCCCCTAAATCCTGTAAATCATAGCTAATCCAAAGATTAGTCTTCAACATCTTGAGTAAAGTCCTTTCGCATGCCTTACGCTGGATATGACTAATCGCGCCATTTTCGATAACTACAGGCATATCTTCGTGCTTATGGAACCAAAATAAAGTAACATTTGGCTCTTCAATGTTTTTGTGAGTGGCATACTTCCGCAAGAAGATTCTGATAGCCTTTAAGGCCTCAATGGGATTAATTTCTTTTTGTATCATAAAAAATGTTTTTTTGGTTTTTGTTCGAATACTATATATATTTTAAAAAAAATAGCAAGAGAAACAAAAATATGGAAAAATGGAAATATGGAAAATGGAAACATTAATTTTTCAATATTTCAATATTTCAATCTTTCAATATTTCCATCTTCTATCGTTTTCTCCGGCTTGGACACTGTTGATCGACATCGATATGAGAGAATCCTTGGTGCTGGATAGCATCGACGATCAATTTCGTCAGACCAGCGATATCTTTGTCTTGATGAGTAAATGAGAATTTGCAGCCAGCTGCTTTAGCCATAGCGACAGGATCAAAAGGAGCTATTTCGTTGCCTTCAGGAGTGGATTTGGTTTTGACATGAAGCGGAGTCGTCGGAGACGCTTGTCCGGTAGTCAATCCGTAGTTCTGATTGTTTGCGACGATATAGGTCAGATTGATATCTCTTCTACACGCAGCCAGGAAATGTCCGAGTCCGATACCGTATCCATCACCATCTCCTCCGTACGCGATGACCGTCAAATCAGGATTTGCCATCTTGACTCCGGTAGCGAACGGCAATGATCTACCATGCAACGTCTCGCATCCATAGCTATCGATATATTGCGGCATCTTGCTCGCACAGCCGATACCGGAAAGCACGACAACTTTATGTTTCGGGATATTTAGTTCTTTAAGTGCAGCTTTGATCGCGGCCATGATAAGGAAATTTCCACATCATGGACACCATTGAATCTTGGTGAGATTGGTACGCATAGTTAGAATAATAATTTTATAAAAGTATATTTCCTCACCCCCTTTCTCCCCCTCTCCTTCAGAGAGGGGGATGGTTACTACTCCCTCTCTGAAGGAGAGGGTTGGGGTGAGGAAGTTCGCTCAAAGAGAGGATTTGGGTGAGGATATTACTACATTACTATTTCTTCCCCAAACACTGGATAGGACATCACCTTTCTAATATGACTGATTTTATTGTTCCATTTTTTATCGTTCAAGAGACATTTGTTGGTGATCAAAGTTTCCAGCTGTCCGCTATAATTCATTTCTACAAATACTAATTTTTTGATCTGCTTCACATGCGTATCCAAGAATTCCTTCAACCTCATATCCAATGGTTGGAATACTTTAATGACTATCAGACCATATTTGACGGATTTCTTGTTCTTTGAACGGATATATTCTTCGAGAACAATCCTATTCATGCCGAACGTCACGAAAAAAATCTTCGCTTCCGGATTGATGATCTCGTAGCCATAGAAATCCTTGGTGAATTCCTGTTGTACGAATGTCTCAAATTTTTTAAATCTCTTATCATTCATCAATTGTTTATTCACAGGATCTTCGCTCGTTGCACCATATTCGTCGTGCTCGTAGGAGGTAGCGATGAATTCGCCATTTTCCGTCCCTGGAACGGTTACCGGAGAAATTCAATCTGCAGTGAATTGATATCTTTTGTATCATTCAGATCAGGTTGTCTGAAGCAATCCCCTATGGATATTGGCTGGAATCAATTTGCTCTTATCGACAGACAAATACGATTCAGAATATTGTTTATCAATAAGCACGATGATCGGATGCTGATACTGATCAGATCGATTCAGAGCCTTACCGATCAGCGTATATCCGTCTTCATAGCTCGATGGCGCCAATACGACAGGAAAGGTATCTCAGAAGCTTGCATTCAACGCATAATTGATATCGGATTGTTCCGTATAGGTCGGTGTTCCCGTACTCGGACCGTCACGTTGGGAAAGGACATAGACTCATCCGAGTTCTGCCTGGTTGGAGAAACTGATAGACTCCGTCATCAACGCAAATCCTCCTCCGCTGGTTCCCGTCATCGCTCTTTTGCCGGCAAACTTCGCACCGAGCATAGCGATGCTACAAGCAATTTCATCTTCTCCTTGATAAAAGGTAACAGCTTTATTTTCCGTAATCACTTCAATCAGCGATGAAGCTGGCGTCATAGGATACGCAGCATAAAAGTCCATTCATGCAGCTATCGCTCATTTTCCGATAATCTCATTTCCAAACATAAAAACTTTTTCCGGACCAACACTCTTGGACAGATCATATTTTGAAGTAGTGAAATATCCATATCACGAACGCATACATTCCACGTTAGTGGTCAAGATATCATCCTTAAAATATTTCGCCAACAATTTTTCTCCTTCCTCACACGGGATTCCGAGCAATTTCAAGCTCGCTCCGAAGAAGTAGACGTTCTTGTATTTAATGTCAGTCTTTTTGAGTTTATGGATTTTTTTGAGCATATAGACCTTTTCATTTTTGGTAATTGCATAGTCATCGAACGGAAAGAAATGATCGATCTTCTTAGTAATAAATGGATGATCATCGGAAACATAGATGAAGAAATCGTTATTATCTCCCTTGATAATGGACGCATATTCCTTATCGCCGAGAACAGTATATCCTTTTGAGCACAAAAGCTCACCAAGTAACATTCCAGAGGTATTTACTCCAGTTCCAGCAGCTCAAGAAAAACCTATAGCTATTTTCATGACAGAGAAAAAATGATATAAATGGCGTATCAATACGTTTATATAAAAGGTAAGAGAATATGCAATTGAAAAATGCCACGATTTTGTTACCTATAGCACTACAAGACATCGCTTAATCGTTTATACATTTATTCGTTTGATCGTTTATATGGAGTGAGAATTATTAGCAGATCAGCCGTTAGGACAGAAATTGATCAAGAAGTGATTCTGGTTATATTTTTTTATGATCATCACTGCGCCAGTAGGATATCTTATCAAAGTGATAGTATCAAACACCCTATCAGTAGAAGATGTTGGAATTTTTTATAGTGTTCTGGGGTTCGTACTCCTAGTATCGATATATCACGATCTAGGGCTAACAGAAGCGCTGCAATATTTCCTTCCTAAATATCGGATAGAGAAAAAATACGATCATTATAAAACGATCATCGTCCTTACCTTGCTAGCGCAAGTCACACTAGGCATCGGCATAGCTATCGGCATGTATTTCTGAGCGGATCGACTTGCTATCCATCATTTCAAATCACCGGAAGCGGTACAGATAATCAGGAATCTCTGTTTCTATTTCATAGGAGTGAATATCATTCAGGTGATAGCATCGATCTACTACGCACTCCAAGACGTAAAGAGATATGGACGGATAGAGTTCTCTAGACTCTATACCGTATTATGATTCACAATATTTTTCCGGTTAACACGTACGATTTCTCCGGAAAATTTCAGCATAGCGTGGATAATAGGAGTAGGAGTATCCATTATCGTATGATGATTTCTCTTTACGAAAAAATACAGGGACATATTATCGAAGTGAAAAGTGCTTTTCCAAAAAAGCATCATCACAAAGCAATTAAAATATGCGTTCCGAGTATTCTTATCAGCCAATGTGTCATTGGTACTCACGCAAATAGATCAGCAATTAATCATCAACCTTCTTGGACCAACAGCAGCCGGATACTTCACAAATTATCTAAGCGTAATAAGCATGTACAGTGTCATTACAGCGCCTATATTAGGAATTATATTCCCGATAGTCAGTGAAATCATGGCAAAAAAAGACTATACCAAACTAGAGCTGCTGCAAAACACGCTCTACAAATATTTTTCAGTTTTTGCGCTGAGCATAGGATGATTATTCTTTGTGTTGGGACCAGAGATAACCACTATACTCTTTAGTCAAAAGTTTACGCATTCAGGCGAATTACTGATGTATTCTAGCCCCTTTCTCATCATCAACGTGCTATTCACCATTAATTTCTGAATACTAGCGGGAACCTGAAACGTCAGGCAAAGGACAAAAATATTGGCGATCTGACTTCTCATAACGGTAATATCCATGATAACATTCATCACGGCTTTGCAATGGGGATTATCGTGAGCGGTAATATGAACGGTCATTGGACGAATAATACTTTGGATATTAAGTTTTAGAGTCGTCAACAGAATCCAAAAAATAACGTTCAACCGATGATTTTTTATCAAAAACGTCGTAACAATAGGGATAATCGGCATAGGAATCTGGAGCATAAAAGATCGTTTGTTTATCTTGGAAGATATGCATAGATATAAGAACATACTCTATTTTTCAATCATAGCGATCTGTTATTATCTCATTATAGCAGGAATAAACTATCCAAGTTTAAAGCTATTAAGAAAAGAGATAAAATGAATAAGAGCTTAATACAATCCTTACTTTTTTATAACAACAAGATAGCTCTTATTGATACCCAAAACATGGCTACCAATAACTTTCAAATAACCAACAAAAGAACTTAAAATACTATCTCATTTTACTCTACTCACAAAGGTTTTAATAGTGAGTATTTTAAAATCCTTAAATACCTGACGTATTTTCTTTTCATCCCGATATTGTTTATGTCATCGTTTATGAAATATTTCACCACACTTTGGGCATATACATTCATTTGCCTTAAGATTTTCTTTTGCTGGGAAAGTAATAAACCCATATCAATCTTTTTTTAGTGTCCTATGTATTTCTTTTGTATGAATAAGAAGTTCTTCATCAGTCATATGTTCTAGAACTTCAGAAGCTACATAGCCATTAAGACTATTGTCATCAGCTAATATTATTCAAGAAACATCACCAAGAACAAAATGGATATTACTATTATTCCATTGTTTTTTTGTAAGATCTATATTTTCCTGAGAAATATCTTGTCCAACGACAGTGTATCCCGATCTAGACAGTTTATCAAGAAGATATCAATCACCAAAACCATTTTCCAAAATCAACCCACCTGTATGTAGAAGTCATTTTATTTTTTTGAACAGTCTATTTTGCCTAGGATAAGAGGCGATTAAATGGTTTCTGTTTTGATTTTGATGATAATCTCGCAATTTTGCATCAGACATTTATACATTATAAACAAATTAAAAATTAATATATTTCTTATAGATATATAAGACAAGATTTCTACTTATTTTACTCAACAAAAATATACAAAAATAAAGAAGATTTTTTCACATCATAAATGATTTTTTAAGATATTGTAATCATTTTTGTTTATTTCAATAGAGTAATCGATTTATTCATATTCTAAAAAGATAATTTGCATATACACCTTTATATCAAAATTTCAAAAGATCCGATCAAATAATTTTCAGTATTTCTTCATTTCAAATAGCATTTTTCATAAATCTATCCAAAGAAATCGTTTTAGTTATTTGCTGTTCAGAAGAATGATGTGTCCTATAAAATCTTCATATATGATTAAAAAGATACATACATAGATTGTTAGCATGTATATATTGCCACATTTTACTCCAAAGAAATGCTTCTGTAATAACTTTATTTGAAAATCTATTTCTTTTATCTTTCAAGAAAAACGAGCTTTTAATAAAAACAACAAGCTCAAAGCCGAAATCATTATGTAAAAAATTAGAATATTTTAGCTTTTTTTCTTGTGTTCATTGAAATATTTGTTTATTGTATATAACATTTCCATCTTCATCTTCACATAAAAAATACAATCACAATACACTATCATATTCTTTACGTTGCCTAAGTATTTCCCATTTTTTCAAAGCAGATAGAATATAATCTTCTTTCAATTCATCATCACTATCAAGAAAAGTTATATAATCAGAATATAAAGACATACAATCAAGTCATACATTTCTAGCAACACCAGGTATTCAACTGTTTTTTTGGTAAAAATAACGGATGTTTTTAGGATGTTTTTTGATATATTTGTTTACGATATCAGAGG
>CAZJMP010000054.1:0-6331 GCA_964547365.1 uncultured Candidatus Peribacteria bacterium
AATTGATAATTGAAAATGAAATATTCTCAATTCTACATTTTAAATTCTCAATTAGTTTGGTATGTGAATATTATCATTACTCTCAAAACGTAAAAAGAAGTATACGCTTGTCATCTCGTGATGAGGGACGAAGTGATTTTATGCGTTGGGAATATTAAGAGGATTGGAAGAATTGTGAATGAAAGATTCTATCCATGCGATCTATGGGGTAAGCGCAGGCGCTATCCTCGCAAGCTATCGGGCAGCAGGATATACTGCAGAGCAGATCTTCGATATTTTTTTTAACGCACGCCCTTTCGGTATTACTTCGCTCAATCTTCTCTCCAAGAAAAGCGTACTCAAGACAAATTTTTTCGAAAAGATTTTCACAAGAGATCTTCCAAAACATATCAGCGATCTGAAGACAAAAATTTATATCTGAACAACTGATCTGAAGACCGGGAAATTTCTCTTATTCGATAAAGGACCCATCGTACCTATTTTGTTGTGAAGTATGTCTATACCATGAATATTCCCTATGGTAAACTATGAAGATCATCATCTTATGGATGGGGGAGCAACGAATAACTTTCCTGTGACCATAGCAAAAAAAAGATATCCGAAAAACGAGATCATAGGGATTGCACTCAATAAGTTCAAAAATGATCAAAAGACAACAAATATCTTTGATGCGCTTTCGATATCATTTGAAATTCTCCTAAGACACAATACGATAATCCATCTCGATATCGTCGATCATCTTTTCTACAATGACCTTCCTGTGAAAGTCCTGGATATATCAAAAAAACATATGCAGGAAGCATATGATCAAGGGTATACGGATTGTATGAAACACTTTACATAGTCATTGCGAGCTTGTCTGCCTTTGGCGGAGAACGAAGCAATCTTATAAGATCGCTTCCCCTCAATTTCTCGAGGGTCGCGATGATTGATTATTTTCTGATCTCGCAGTGCTGGACATAGCGTTCTGCGATTTTTTTGAACTCTTCCAATTCCTCATCGCTAAATGGCGTGCCTCAGAATTCCGGATTGAGCGTATTTCCGCCGATATAATTCTGAAGATAATAATGTTTCGCACCTCTGATATAAAACGCCATATTTTCAATATCATCAGCGGTGTGAAGCCCTTTGGCTACAGTCGTCCTATACTCAAAATCTATTTTGCTCGTCAATAATATTTCCAGGAGTTTCTGATAGCTATGATAAAACTCCGGAGGCTGTTCGAGCCCTATCGCATCGGTATAGCTATGTAGAGAATGTTTCAGATCCACTGCGACATAATCCAATATTTTATCCTGAATCATCCTTTCTACGATCTTGTAATCTCTCCCGTTCGTATCCAATTTCACGAGATAGCCCATATCTTTGATTTTCTTTGCGAAATCGTAGAGATCAGGTCGCAAGGTAGGTTCTCCGCCGCAGATACTGACGCCGTCGAGCAATCCTTTCCTGGCCTTGAGAAAATTAAAGAACGCTTCTTCCGGGATCAAATCGTTTTGAAACAATTGCATCCTTTCCGGCAATACGCATTCCGGGTTGTGGCAGAAGTGGCAGCGAAAATTGCAGCCCATCGTGAAAACGACACAGGCGATCTTGCCTGGGTAGTCTACCATAGTGGACTGTTGGATTCCTGCTATCTGCACGGTGATTTTGGTATTATGAAGTAAATGTTATTGTTATGTTATTTCTTATTATCTTCTTTTAATAATTATTTTTTTGCTCCGCAGGGTTACTTTTGGTAGGCGCCAAAAGTAACCAAAAACGCCTTTCTCTTTTTTTCTCGCCATTAGATCAGTCTCACGAATTACCTTGTATTACGTATATTTCCATATCCCTCCATCCTGCCTTAGGGCAAATCGGATGTTCGGGATGTCTCGCTTGGCCTACCTTTCCCGTTGGTAGAGTAATGGCTCGAAGATATATTTCTCTCTATACAAACTAAAGTAGTATCGTATGAATTTTCCGGTAAATAAAAAGTAAAGTTTCCGAAAGGCGTCATTGTGCCTTATCTCACTTTACTTTAGTATTTGTTTATTGAATAACAAAAAATCATATATCATAGATCGATAGTTCACGACTAGTTGTGGCATCCGCATGCAACGAATTCAGGTGCGAAATGTCTTACGAACGCTGAATTTGCGGTTTTTTGCTCGTCGAAATACTTCCTACTGTAGAATTCTGATTTTTTACCGATGTTGTAATGAGAAACTGGTCTGAGGTAACCCATGACGCGGGTGTAGACTTGGCATGGAGTTCTCTTGATCTCTTCTCCTTGTTTGTTGTAGAATGTTTGCATGGCGAGCAAAATAAGAAGATAAAAGGTATTATTGGTCTGCTATTTTACGTTCTTCAAGTATTCTGAGTTTTTCTGGATCTGCTGTATGTTTCTTTCTGACTTCCATATTGAATTCGTCACCGACATATCCTAGCTCTTTGTCGCATTTTGGACAGAAGTCGTGTTCTCCTACTACATAGCCGTGTTTTGGACAGATAGAGAAGACCGGTGAGATGGTGATGTACGGAAGCTGATAGTTTTCTATGACTTTTCTGACGAGCTGTTTGCAAGCTTGTGCGTCTGAGAGCCTTTCTCCCATGTAGAGATGAAGAACTGTTCCTCAAGTGTATTTGCATTGGAGATCGTTTTGCTGTTCCAAAGCGTCAAATGGATCATCTGTATACCCGACTGGCAATTGCGTAGAGTTGGTGTAGTACGGAGCGTCGTTGGTTCCTGCTTGGATGATTCCTGGTATCTGTTTCTTGTCTTCTTTGGCGAATCTATACGTAGTTCCTTCTGCTGGCGTTGCCTCCAGATTGTAGAGGTTACCGGTTTCTTCTTGGTATTGTTTGAGGATCTCTCTCATGAAATCTAGTATATCGGTGGCGAATTTCTTTCCTTCGTCGGTTGTGATGTCATATTTACCGTTAGTGAAATTGAGGATCGCTTCATTCATACCATTGAGACCGATAGTCGAGAAGTGATTTCTGAAACTATTGAGATATCTCTTGGTATATGGATACAACCCTAACTCTAATCGCTTTGTAATCTCTTTTCTTTTGAGTTCAAGAGAAGTTTTGGCTAAATTCATGAGGTGGCGTACCTGTCCTTTGAAACCGTCAATATCTTCTTTAAAATTATATCCTATTCTGGCCATGTTGATCGTAACGACTCCGATAGATCATGTCATCTCTGCTGATCCGAATAATCCTCCTCATCTCTTCTCCAATTGAGTCAGATCGAGCTGCAATCTACAACACATAGACCTTACCGCACCTGGTTTGTAGGCGTTAGGATTTTCTACTTTTGTCACGTTACCATCTTTATCTTTGATTGCTTTGAATTGTGATCCGATGAAGTTTTGGAAATAAGGGATTCCGTATTTGGCCGTCATCTCGAACAGCAAATTGATATCCGGATCATCCCGTGGGAAGTCTTCTGTGATATTGTAGGTAGGAATAGGGAAGGTAAATACTGATCCTGTCCGGTCTCCTGCGGTATATACTTCGATAAGGATCCTATTGAGCATTTTCATTTCCTCTTCGAGCTCGCTGAATTTTTTTGGATAATATCCTTTTTCGATACCACCAAGCATCAATGATTTTTCTTTGAGATCTTCAGGACATTTCCAATCGAGCGTGATGTTGGTGAATGGCGTCTGAGTTCACCGGCGAGAAGGGACATTCAATCCGAAGACGAAGTTTTGCATCTGTTGGGTGACGTATTTGTAGGTCTTTTTGTAAACATAGTCGTGTCTGGCTTCAGGAGTAGGGAATTTCATCCCCATTTCATCAAGTTCCTGTTCGAGCTCTACTTTGTGTTTGTGGACGAATGGAGCAAGATAGGTATCAAACGAAGAGAATGCTTGTGCACCTGCTCGTTCATTTTGGAGCGTTCCCAAGAAGTTGATCATCTGGTTGACTGCAGCTTGGAGATTTTTTGGAGGAGCGGATTGTACTCTATTGCTCAAACCATTGAATCATTCTTCAAGCAATTGTCTCAAACTCCGTCCTGCACAATATCCGGAGAACATATCCAAATCATGGATGTGATAATCACCGTTTCTATGCGCTGCTCCGATCTCTGCAGGATAGACGTGGCTCAACCGATAGTTGGCGATGACTTTTCCGGAAACGTTCAGGATCAGTCCTCCCAAAGAATATCACTGATTACTATTGGCGTTGACTCTCCGATCGCTTTGATCGAGATACTCATCCATGGTCTTTCCTACTTCGACGACAACACTTCTTTCTGCTCTTGATTGCTCTCTTTGCTTACGATAGAGGATATATGCTTTGGCGACCGCATCATGTCCTTCTTTGACGAGCACTTGTTCTACGATATCTTGGATGACTTCTACATCAGGGATCTCTTTGCCTACTTTTTTTTCAGTCTCTTTCATTACTTTTTTGGCGAGTGAACTGACGTTACTGAAATCGGTACCGCCGACCGCTTCGATAGCTTTCTTGATTGCGCTTTCAATCTTGCCGAGATCAAAATCGATGATTGCACCGTTCCTTTTCCTGACTTTGTAGATGGCCATACTTTCTAAATAAATAACAACTAAAAACTAACAACGAACAATGGTAGTGTTTTTTTTGGGTAGATTTGTATTTACAATTTTCGTAAAGAGGATATAATACACAATATATAGTGGTATAGAGAATTAGTTGGCCACTATATATGGTATCTTATCATATTTGCAACAGAAAATTCATTATAAAAAATTCCAACGAATAGTAGGAGATATGCGGGAAGAAAAAATCACATATGGTTTGCAAGAGAAAATAAGGTAAAATATCAGTATTTTCATATATTTTGGGTAAAAAAGAAAAAACCCGCTTCATGACTGATATGAAGACGGGTGAAAAGATGGAGAAATGGAAGATAGAGAATTGAGAATGGAGAATGGAAAGATGGAGAATTAATTTTTCAATCTTTCAATCTTTCAATCTTGTTAGATATTTTTGAACTTATAGAGCTCTAGACCATTGATCATGCCTGTCTTTTCATCATTCAATAATTCGTTGGCCTGTACGATGATGATTTTGTCGTCCAATGAAATATTTCCTTTGAATATGATTCTGATCATCTCTTTTCCGATTCTCTTCAGATTTTCGTAGCTGAAAGACTGAGAGATCTTGTAGCCTCTCACTCCTCGCAAGATGTTGAGATATCTATAGTTGTCGTCGCTTTTGGTGAATGCGATAATCGGTACTCTTGGCTTCAAACTGGATAATCTTCCAGCAGAATACCCGTTTTCTGTATACAATACCATAGCTCTGACATCGACTTCCTGGGTTGTCCTATGTGCGTTGTAGATGATGTAGTCTCTGACAAGATATTCGTTGTTCGCATAGAATTTCATGATATCTTCCTTAGCGATCTTGAGCTCCAGCTTATCCAATTCGTCGGAAAGATTGGTGATGATATTCAAAGGATCATCTTCTTGGAGCAGGGTATCGAGCATGTACGCATCAGCCGCGAACGCGCTGAATTTCTTCAACTGCGTTTCGTTGATGAGCTGATATTTGTTTTTTTCGAACTTGCCGGTGAAGGTGACGATAGCGGGTTTCCCTATCGTCTTACATTTCTTGATGAGCAACTCTTCGTTGAGTTTCATCGCTTTCATCGGTTTCTCGATCTTGTCGAAGACGAAAATCAATCCATCAGAGATTTCCAGGATATCATCTATATTATCCAACGCTTTTTCGGTCTCGATTTTTGCGAGGATTTTCATGTTGCCGGCATTTTTGGATTTGAGGAATTCTTTTAACTCCATGATATCTTCGCTGGTGTTGGTCATGGAAGCGGCGATGATATGTGCACCGTATTCCAATCCTCGGAGGATATCTTTTTTGTCTCTCTCGCCCAAAAACGGAAGCTTCAATTCGTATTTATGAAAAAACACCCTATCGAACTGGATGATCCAACCTCATTCCACTACTTCGCAGAGGATCGCGTTGTCTTTGTTGGATTTGATCTTGATCACGACACCGCTTTGTTGGAAACTGATCTGCTGACCGACTTTCAACTCTTTCAAGAATGGTGCGTCGATGAAGATCTTTTTGTCGTGTTCTTGCGCGTATTCACTATAATCGATCTCGATGGTCTGTCTTGCTTTGACTTTGATATCGATGACATTTTTTACTCTGATATCAGCACCTCTCGTTTCGAGCAATATCGTTTTGCTGTTGTCGAGCTTCATGATGGTATCGATGTATTTTTTGTTGTTGTCATCAAATCCTCCTGATAATGAGATTCTGAAACAGTCGACCATATTGATGACTTTGGAAAGTACGGTCTCTTTGGCTAATGTCGGTCCTACACCGGCGA
>CAZJMP010000055.1:0-6285 GCA_964547365.1 uncultured Candidatus Peribacteria bacterium
TTTCGGAAATGAAGATTTCCTGAAGCAATGTTCTCTGTTTGTCGAGATTTTGCTGAAATCCCATATCAAATTCATCTCATTGCTCTCCGATATAGATGATCGTATGGGTATATCTGATTCATTTTGTCGGTGCAGCGCAATGCGTTTGTCATTCGCAGTCGGTAGGAGTGAATTGGGCAGAAGTAGTTGAAAAAAAGAAAAGTGCGCTGATAATGATACAGAGTGAGCTAAGAAGTTTTTTCATAGAAAAAAACAAGCAGATAAATCTGCTTGTAGTACAGTGATTTGGCTTGGGGAATCAAGGGAAATAACATATTAGGTATCTTTTGTTTCCCTGATGTTTTCTATAAAATGTCTCATTTCTAGGAGTAGTTTTTTCTGTTGATAATTGAGATTCTGTTCTGGCAGCGATGCTTTGAATCTTATATCGTTTTCTCATAAGGTAGTATTGGTTATCTTTATTCATTTCCCATTAGGGGAGTTTTTTTCCAATAGCCAAAGCAGCAACTTTCCGATATCTGCAGGCAATATGATGTTCTGAGGCGTAATATCAAATCATTCTATGAGTTCGGGTACGTTTTTTATCTCATTTTTCCCTAATTTTCCTACATTGAAGTTGAAGATATCTTGCTGGAGTGTTTTGATGTCCTCTATAGTATTAGCATCTAAATTTTGTATATAATTCAAGCTATCTGTGATACCTCTCCGATAGACGATATCTTTGCCGTTTGCTCATTTTTGATCATTGGCGTGGAATCTTTTGACTCTTTCCGTCCTATTTTTTGCCAGGGTTCAAAAATTCTTTTTTCCTTGCAGTTTATAATATATCTGCAAAAGATGGTTGGTGTCTGTAGCATCATAATTTTCTCAGATAAATGTAGATATATGATGTACAGTGGGTTCGACAGAGATATTTTTGATTTCCGTAGTGACAGCTTTCTCATTGAGCATGGCGATTCATTCTTGGAGCTCAAGATAGGTATCTGATTCTAGGTTGAATTTATTTTTCTTATTGGTTCACGTGACCGCATGAGTGACTATCTCGTGAGACAAAAGCTCCAAAGATCTGATGACGGAATAGTAGTTTATGTTAGCTGGTATGTTTATCTCGTTACTAGGTATATCGACTTCTATGGCAGAACATTTGTGTATTTTTATTTTCAATACATCAGGTTGATATCAAAATTTTTTATAAACGGATTCCAATTCCGATTTTGATCGCTCTTTTTCGGTCGTAGGATTCTTCGTCGGAAGATAGAGAATCCCGTTCTCTTGTTTGATTTCTGATATATCCTCGCTTATCTTGAGTACGTCAGAAGCAATACCGTAAATGTTAAGTCATTTTTGTAACAGTTTCGCAAAATTCTCTTGATTGATTTTTCATAGGCGATTCTTATTGCTGACTGTTTCTTCAGCTTTTCATGATCTTCTTGGAAACTTTTCTAGAAAACCAGTGAAATATGCTTGATCTTCAATGGCGATTTTATCTTTGTTGCTCTGATAGAGGTGCGCTAATGAAGTCATGATAGCATCTACTTCTTCTGGTATTTCAGATATTTTTGGTCAATAGACTAGTTTTTCTATTTTATCAATAGTTTTTAGATAGATTTGTTTATCTTTTTGGTTGAGCTCGTATCATCATTTTTCTCCTTCTATATATACAGCACACTTAAAGAGTATGACTTTGAGGCCGAAAGATTGTAATGTTCACAAAAACAATTTTTTTTGTACATCATTGATAAAGACACTTTCCTGTACTTCTTTTGCTAATCTTTTGAATTGTTGTAAATAGCTATTGAGAAAAAGAATAGCGTTATCGATATCTCTTTGGGTTACTTTTTCTATGCTTTCAGAAAAAAAACTTTTATTGATCCCATTCGCGGTGTATTGTAAAATACCTCAAAGAGGCTTCTGAATATTTATCTTGATATCTTCTATTTTTTTTGCAATAGCCATAAACTCTTTTTGTTGCTGTGATATGTTGATGGTATCCGGAGTAGCCATGAGATTGCTCTTACATATAAAAAAATACAGTACTAATTATACTGTATTTTTGAAATTTTGCAATTTTTTGCATCTTTTTAGAGGGACGATTTCCTTACTGTTTGTTCAAGGAAAGCGATGATCTCGGAAGCGACATCGATCTCTGTGGCTTGCATGAATCATTCAAATTCTGGGGAACGATTTGCTTCCAATATATATGGTTTACCGGTGGTTTTGTCTATGATGACATCTACTCCTGCTATCTGCAATCATAAGACCTTGGTAGATTGTAATGCTATCTCTCATACTTCTTGAGATATATCGATTTTCTCTGCACTTCATCATAACGCCACATTATTTCTGAATTCTCATGATTGTGCCGTCCTCTTGATAGCTCATACTATTTTGTCTCATACTATCAATACTCTTATGTCTCAATCATTGGGTATGAATTCTTGAAATAAGAATTTTTCTGATTTGTTCTCTTTTTTGATGTGTTCAAATTCTTCTTGATTTTGGGTGAGAAACACTCATTTGCCTTGTTGACCATTTATTGTTTTGGTGATAAATGGTGTTCATAATGTCTCTGAAATGAATGAATATTCTTTGTCATCGATTGTAGGAAAAAACATTGTCTTGGGGAACGGAATGTTCGCTTGAGAAAGTGTCAGATAAGTGTTTATTTTACTTCATCATTTACCATCGCGTATTCTTTCATCTATGATGATTTTTTTGTAGTCATTAAGATAGGTAGCTATCATTTTCGCCTCTTCGTTGTTGTTTCTGATCTCTCTAAAAAGTGTGACATCAAAAGATGCAATATCCTGATGTTTGATGAATATTTTTCCATTGTGTATCTCGATATCTTCCAATTTGCATGTCTCTACTTCATGTCATCTGTTTTTGGCTGCATCTACCAATAAGCTGAGGGTGTTCCTTTCTATGGCATGTACAATGAGAATTCTCATTATTTGATCTTAGGAAATAAAAGTTTGAATACGCTATGTATGATGCTTTGTTCTCTAGGATGGTGAAGCCTTATTCATGGGGTATCATTTATTTCTATCACTATACCATTATCTTTGCTATAGGGTTGAGAAGGATCTTGGAATAAGAAATCTATCGCTATGATCTTCATATCCATTATTTTTGCTATTTTCAGAGCAAGCGTTTTGTTCTTCTTGTGAATATGGTCTGTATAATCTATAGTACTGCCTCAGGTACTGAGATTCGCATTTTTCCTGAGAAACACCATTTCTCCTGGCTTGGGGATATCTGTGAGCTTCAGGTTTTGTGATTTGAGTATACGCAATGATTCTTTGTTTATTTTGATAGAAACCAATACATTATCTTTTTTTCCTCTTTGAATGTTTTCTTTTGTGATTAATTGCTCTATAGTCATTTTCCCGTTTCCTATGACATGGGCTGCTATTCTTTTGGTAGCAAATATATGCTTATCCACTACAAGAATCCTATAATCGTCTCAGGGAACATATTCTTCGATGAGGACACGATAATATACCTTTTTTGCTATCCTAAAAGCTTGATCGAGCTGTTTTTTGTTTTTTATTCATATGGATATCCCTTTTCCTCAATGTCATTTCAATGGTTTGACTACGACAGGGTAGGGGATTTTCTGTCACTGTAATTCTTCTAGACGCTCTATCACTATATTGTTGGGGACATTGTCGATTCCATGGTCTCTGAGATACTGTGTCGCCAAAAACTTATTATCGCAAATTCTTCATTGGATGAGGTTGGTGAAACGAGTCGCTATTTGTTTTATAAGCTCTTTTTTTCATTGATACTCAAGGAGTATGAGATTATCATCATAAGAGATGGGTGTCGCTTTGATATTATAAAGCTTGGCATATTCATATATTTTGTTGGATGCGTATGAGCTGAATTTCATACATATATAATGAAGAGATAAAAAACATTATAGTATATATTTCAAATCGTTGATTTTACATTTTCCTTTATAGATATTGTCATTGAATGATCAACTTTCTATTCGTGATCTTATATATTCATATCATTCCAAATAGATTTTGTCTTTGAAAAATACTGTTCCGGGATTGATGGTGTTTGTGTGTATAATCCCTTTCTTTATTCTCAAGGCGGTCTTGAAATGGAATTCTCTAGGGTGCTGCGGATAGATAAATTCTATCATATTTACAAGTTTTCTGAAGTCTGTTTTTTCAGCCTCTTTAATCAAAAAATATTTTTTGTAAAAGCTGTCTTTCTGATATTCTTCCGGTAATATCCTGCTTGCATTGTAGATGGCCAATCCTTCTTCGTCTTTGAGATAATTGCCTGTTCCGGATTTTAGAATATGTCGTCATGATTTTACACCATTGAGATATCTGACAAGGTGAGTATCGATTTCATGCGCCAATATGGATAACAATTCCTTCTCTCTGAATATTCCATGTTTGGAGATGCTGATCTTGATCTCTTTCCCCATGATCACGGATATTCTTGAAAGATTGGTGTAGCTAAAGACAATATCAACGCCATAGATTTTTTTGTCTGCAAGATATTTTTCTATGGTTTTTTCTATCTCTGAGAGTGTAAGCGGTTCTCCCAAGATTTTTTGATTATCTTGGTTGAGACTAAATACTTTTTCCTTGGACACTTTCAAGAGCTCTTCATCAAATTCACCAAAAAGTTTTTTGTTGTACAAAGCGATATTTTTGAAGTCTTGCTTACTATACGCAAGGATAAGATTTCTTCTGTTTCCCAGCTCCTCAAGCTTGTCTATAAATAATGTTGCAAAAGGGCTCTTGAGCTTTGCTAACTGCTTTTGGATCTTTTCTATATCATATTTGGTTTCCAACAGTTTTTTTTCTGTGGGTCGTTTGTATTGGAATACGGGATTATATTTCCCCTGTAGGGTGATGAACTTGTCCAATTCACTGAAATAGTTCAATGGTCTGAGTTTTGCCGAAAGATTGAGTCTTTTGTTGAGCCTTTCAACTTTTTGATCTATGATGTGCAGCTCGTTGGTCTCCAATGGATCGATATATGCGGGATTGATGATATCTACGATAGAAAGTGTCTTGTGTATAGGTTTGATAAGGTAATTGCTTGAAGTTTTGTTACCCAGGACAATCTTGTTGTCGGGAAGACTCTCGAGACTCGAGAATTTGATTTTTTTTAGGACGATTTCGTTGTGATAGAGGTCAAGATATCGGTCTCTCTTTTTTTCTTTGATGATATCAAATAATTTTTGCGATATATAATTTCATGATTTATTCAGATCTACTTCGACGACGACATCCAAAGATTTTTCTTCTTCTTTGTCGGTGATGATAAGATTTCCATATTGAGAAAGATAAAGCAATTTAGTACTTATGATGTCTGATTTTTCTTTGCTAAAAAGGCTCTTGGCTATCTCTATTCACTTTTCTGGATCGATAATTTTAAGATCTTCTATCTTATCAAGCACTTTTTGGAGTCTGGTATTGCTGACTTTCTGAACTTCCAATCAGGCCCTTGCATTGATTTCCAAAAGTTTTGGACCTTCATTGGTGATCACCCGATCGAGTGCTAGATATCCTATGTTGACGAAGTATTGTACTTTGGAAGAAAGGAAAAGAATGTCGTTTCGATACGGTATCTTCTTATTTTGGAAATGAGCGAATCTTTTCGGAAATCTGGTTTTGTAGATTTCCCCTTTTCGGAGTAGGGAAGTTATTTTGCCGGTTCAGACTTCGATACCGAATCCCAATCATCATTGAGCAAGATTTGCTTTGCCTCAGGAATCTTTGGTCGGAACTCTGATCATAGTGGCGACAGGGACGAGATTGAAAACGATAATCCTGATGTCTGACAATCCATATTCGCAGAAATCTTTGAAGAGTTCTCCTGCGACAAGCTTTTCTTCGATAATGATTTTGTCTCCTCCGAGGGTCATGGAATATTTTCCGTCGAGGATATCGAGTAAACGCCTCCTGAATTCTTCGTCGGTTAATATCTCTTCTCCTATTTGATAGGTTCAGCGATGATGATGTTCATCAAATGTCTGGAAGAATATTTTTTGGAATCTCTTGGTGATCTTTTGGAAGATATTGGTGTGTTTTTTTTCTTCAATATATTTTTCTGGAGATTCTTCGGGGATATATTTTACAATATAGACTCATTGCCCTTTGCTTCATTGATTCGGCTTTACGACAAAATTTCTTTTGGGCAGATAGGAAAAATCGAATTCATAAAGCTCAGTACGATTGGAAATGATACCATACGTTTTTGCAAATGGGATTCATCTTTCAATCAGAAAATCTTTCGTCTGTAATTTGT
>CAZJMP010000056.1:0-6266 GCA_964547365.1 uncultured Candidatus Peribacteria bacterium
CATCGCTTTCATCAAACATCCCATCCTTATTTACATCCAAGGTTTTTGCTTCTGCTTGTCCACAGATTCCATTCTCCAACAACACCCTAACCTGTTTACCGGTAAATCCCGCCTTACTCAAAATATCTGCTCTAGCCTTAATCTGAGTAAAATTGAGATTGTAGAGAGTTCCTTCTTGATTGTGAGCAGTGAGGATAGCTTGCTGCTGTTCGGGAGTTAATTTAATTCATAACAATTCCTCTGCTTTCAAAAGTCTTGGTCCATCTTCGAGTTGAGCATTATGATATATTTTTTCAGTTTCCTTACCTATATCATTTAAGTATTCATTCAAAGTACTAGGGTCATATGGATCATTGAATATATAATTTTCTCCGTATATTTTTCCATATTTATATACCTGACTCGTCCCCACAACACTATCATACACTACCCTAGTCCATTGATCATTAGTTAATGACATTTCTTGTACCGTCGCCAATCAAGATGCAGGAGGCAAACCATTTAATTGTAATATATAATCCATTATCAACCTTGACGTTCTTCCATTACCATTAGCAAATGGATGAATAACAATCATTTTTTTTTGAAAATTCGCCGCTAATTCTATGGGGTTCATACTATCCTTATTGTCATTATACCACAGTAATAAATTATCCATCATACCTCTTACATCCTCATGATTTGGATATTTAAGTACGTTTTCCGAATTAAATCATCGATTCTCTCCATATGTTCCAAAATAATCAACTTCTTTTACATTATCTATTATTGTTTCTGTAACCTCATTAAAATGGGTTCAAACATCAACCTCACGATAGTGACCAATAAATTTCGAATCTGTCGATTCTACTCATTCAGCCATACACATAGCATTTATATTTTCTATAAATTCATGTGTTAACGGTATCTTTTTTTCTGCACTTTCCCTCAAATAATCAGCTGTTTCCTTGTATTTATCAAAAGCATTATCTCAATTATCATCATACAATTTATTTAATTGATTATAATCAACATTTCCGTGTGCTGTATAATGTACATAATCAATAAATCTCTTTCAATCTATCTGATCATTAATTTTATTTAGTAACTCTGGATCTAATTTTCTTTTTCATTCTTGATAATCTTTTCTTATATTTTTTGTGGAATATTTTCATAATCAAGGCATTTTTAGATATTTGTTTTGTCTGTTATTATTATCTATAATTTGAGCTTCAAATATCTGACCTTCAAGTATCTTACCTTCAAATATCTGATCTCTGAGCATTCAATTTTTATTTTCATCCACCACCACACCTTCCAAAACATCATTCACAACACCCACATCAACTTTTCCACAGATTCCATTCTCCAACAACACCCTAACCTGTTTACTGGTAAATCCTGCCTTACTCAATATTTCCACTCTCGCCCTAATCTGAGCAAAAGTAAGATTATTAATTTTTCCGCTTTGGTTGTGTGCGTCCAAAATAGTTTGTCATAGCACGGTAAATGTACCATCTGCATTTACGAGTTTTCAGGAAAAGTCCGATCAAAGCAATCCTTCTGCTTTTAAGAGTCTTGGTCCATCTTCGAGTTGAGCATTGGAGACAACATTTTCATGTTCAGTAGGAAGACCAGGTTTTCCCGCATCAGTAGCAACTATACCATTTCCAGTGGTTATGGAAGGCATTTTGATGTTTATCGTTTCCTCTCAGGTTATGAATTGCATATCACCGTTCTTATCTGTTTTGATATTTCCTATACCCTGAGTTTTGACAACATAGGTAAATAGCTCAAACTTAGCGCTATCAGTGACTTTGATTTCATTTTCTGCGTCATGATTTATCTCTAATCCATATTCTGCGAAGAATCCCATACTATTGTTCACGAACGATTTGGCCTTGGATGGGATAAATTCTATGATTTCTGTATCCAGCAATACTTTACCTTCCTTATTTCTTACAATATCCGCTTCATTCATTGGCTTAGCAAACTGTAATTTACCATCAACGAGAGTAGGTGTATACTTCAGCTCTTCTGTAAAATATTTTGTTAGATCGTCTACGTTTTGATTAGCCTGATCATAGGTATAGATTGTTTTCATTGATTTAGATCTCTTGTCTATGGATGTCTGTCCTCATGAGATTTTATATTGTTCTAACATATCATTTGCTCAATGTGCATTTAGACAATTTAAGATAGTTATCACTCATCATAATGCCGGATGTATTTTCTCTCATACATTTTCCATTGTTTCTTCAAAAGTCTCTTCTCAGAACTCCTTCACAAAGCTTTTCCCAAAACTCTTGCTAGCGTTTGTTGCAAGTTGGTTTCATCTTCCTACTATATTCTTAGCAATATCTTTAAATCTCGCCAATTGTGCGGTAGGTTTCAATCGATTGATCCTCACTCATGCTTTTGCTAGTGCACTTCCTATGATTGATCATCCCAACATAAATCAGAAGGTCATCAATGTTGACATAAAAAGTTCCGTTCCTAAATTTGTTCGGAATGTTTTATCATCTATTTTACCTTGCATGTATAATTCGACGTCGGTTTCATTTACATATTCAAACTTTTGTCCGTTAATAATAATAGGATTGAACGTATTTTGTATTCATTCATTCATTACTCTGCCCACTCTTGATAGTATCATACTTCCTACCGCTCATAGAGATGCTTTAGCAAGCATAGCTAAACCCAATCCCCATACCGATGCTCAGAATGAAAACGGAAACAATGTTATAGCCAAAACAGCTCCTGCTATAGCACACAACGTCTCCAATCAATAATTATTCCACCGATCTAAAAATGCCGTCTCATAGGTATCATTTTGCGCTGATTGCGTCATTCTTTTAAACAACACGCTTGCCTGTGATTCACCAGATGCAGCATCGAAGAAATTTATCATATTATCGAATGTCGCTATCATCAGCGTTATTTTTTGATCCAAATCATCTGATAGATCCTTGTTCGCTGATTGCATTTTTTGGAGTTCCGCTCTTTCTTTTTTCCACTTTGGAAGACTTGCATATTCGATGGTGGGCAATTTATCCAGCATAGCTCCAGCAAAATTCTTCAGTTCATCTACTTCTGATTTATCTATTCATGCTCATCAAAACAATCCTCATGCTTCATACTTTTTTAATAATCCATTCATTGGTCCAAGATTTTTTCCCAACATCTCAAAATCGCTCATTATCTTGCTCATATCATAATCAAAGAGATCAAGACCTACTAACGCTTTTGTCTCTTTTGCTGTTTTCTGTTGCTCTTCTGAAAAAGTACTGATTCTCCTTCCTTGTATATCTGTCGTAATCAGATTCCCCTGAGCATCTTTGTATGCATATCAAAAAGAACAAACTGTATATCTACCCAAGATATCTGGCCCAGGCAAATCCTTTACGCCTAATTGCCTTTGTGCAGCATATGGATCATTTTTGGTATAGGTCTGTACCACTATCAATTTATGCCCTTTATCGTTAACTGATGGAGGCAAATCCCCTTCTCGGGTCACGGTATAATCAACATCAGAATCGCTTCCAGGCACAGATACCTGATACATAGGTTTCAAAGGTAGATTTGTATATGTATCGACCCCTTTTATGACTAAGTCTCACTCCGATTCATATTGATATAAAGCAGCATTTATCGGCCCGTTTTCTGTTATCGATTGATTTTTTGTCTCTGCGTCAAATGCGGTGATCTTTTTTGAATATATTTTGTTTACTTCTTTGGCTCTCAGTGATCTATCAGTTTCAACATTAGTTTCATTAGCCCATGTGTAAGGATGAGGAGGAGCTTTTATGGTATCTATTATTTCTTTTCATAAAAAATATTCCTGAAAAAAATCATCATTAAATAATATTGCTCTATCGCTCTCTGAAAATGCTTGTTTTATTTCCAAACATATTTGAGTCAACAGCCCCTCATCTTTATTTATATTGTATATTTCAAGTTCTTTGATGAATATCTGTTTCTTTACCTTGCCCCGTTCTGTATCTATCCTGCCATCTATAACCGTCTGCTGATGAGAAACATCAGTTGCTTTCGTTTTTCCATAGAGATCAGTATAGTACAATGCAGCACCAGGCGTATATGTATCAACAACCTTCTCTACAGGTGTATCATCTAAACCAGTCAATTGTTGTTCTAATTGCTCTATATCCTTTAGAATATCTCTAATAGCATAGTTATTGTTACGTTCTATATTAGCATTATTAGCAGCTATAATTTCTTTTTTCAGCATATCAGCCTTTCCTCTATAATATTCCCCCATATTTTTTACTTTTGCGTTTACTATGTCATCGACCATATCCTTCCTGATTTTTTCAAGATCCTTATCATCTAACTGTATTGCTTGCAGTTTTTTCATATATTCATTTGCATTGACAGATGCATCTGTTTCCGCACTAATCATATATTCAAGCAGTAACTGCATGCTTTCATTGCCTATTTCATTTTCAAATCACATGCCTGCTTCTCTGATATCCCGAAAAAATTCCAAAAACTGACTGAATACCTGATTTTGTTTATTAACATCTCATAATACACTCAATAAATCGTCGACATTGGGTATATCCAAGAGATCTTTAAACGCTTCAGGACGCACTGCTATCACCTCTTTTCTTGTCTTAAATTCCTGCCTATAGATATACAGGTTCGTTAATTTTTGATTTTGATCATTCTTGGATGAATAATATAAATTTCCTCTATTTCCATCGATAGTCAGATTTTCTCCGAAACAGATGTTCGCTTGAAGCTGGATCATCTTTATATCTTCTGGTTCATACCAAACATTCAGATCCTTTTGTAAGTTTTGTCCTATTTTTTCATTCACTAGGTCTGAAATTTTATCAACATTTGCTTGTATCTTTTCCTGGAGTTGTTTTACTTTGTTCGGCTGGATATCTTTGTTAGCCGTATACCACTCATTGATGGTGGCCATTTCCACATCATCAAAACGTATCTTTTTTTCATCTCCTATGATCGCATCCAATTTTTCATTACTGACTTCATGGTTGTGTTTAATTTCCTTACATGCTGTTCTTTGTTCTTGTATGATCTTCAATACTTCATCACTAGATGTGACAGTAGCGATATCTATCGTTTTTTGTACAGATACATCATATTCCGGATATTCTATCTTTATTTCAACAATTCATGTTTTAGACAAGGATATCTGTTCTTTGTCTGTCGGCACCGCATCAAAATCATCTGGAGTGTTTTTTTGATCTGGATGGGCAGCTATATACGCATTGAATGTATTTATCCTTTCTCAGGTGATGAAATCTTCCATAGCATCAACAGTATCGATGATGGAGAAGAAGTCGGACATTTTTTTTTGTACAACAGGTGATCATAATATTCCTCCATCATCCTGCATCATTCAACTATTCTTATTATCATTTTCGATATCGTACTGCACAACTGTAGTAGATGCCTCATAAGGCACCTCCACATCACCGAATAAGGTATGTATTTTCAATTTTTGATCTTCATATTTTATTGCCTCTGATTGAAAAAATCCTAATCATCGCTTAGCATATACAGCAATCCTCTCCGCTATCATTTCTTGCGGTATTTCATTACCATCTATATTGATCTTTTCACTACCATCTTTTTTGAGTTCTCTCTTCCCCTGCAATATCTGACAAAACTGATATACTTTGATAGTGTTTTCATTTATATCTGAAAATTTTTTGCTATTACGTATAATCTCGTGCTGAATCTCTTCTGTTTCAAATGTATATTTTGGATGTTTTAGATTTTTTTGGAAAGCTTCTACTAATTTACCTATCTGATCCTCATCACTTTCTTCATCTTTTGTTATATCATCAAAATGTTTCTCCAACTCTTGCAGCGAGATTTCCTTATCCTTTCCTTTTTTTTCAGGGGCATTGATATTAGCTACCTCTTCAAGAATGTTTGCCATACCAACTATATATTTTCTAAAAGCTTATCCAAATCTCCATCTGTCATCTTTTTATCTTCTTGTTCTTCTTGATTCTTTATTTTTTTGATGAGTCTCAATCCCTTGCTCAGTCTTTCCTTCTCGTTCTCTTTACTTACTTGATCCATAGCATCTTGCAACGCACCTATCAGTTTATCTACAATTTCATCAGTTACATACTCGCTCTCCACCAACACCAAAAACCCGTCCGCGAGATTCCGATACGGTTTCAATTTCGTCAATACCTTGATGAGCAGTTTTTTCTTCTGTTCCATGGAGAGAAAAAATAGGTAAAAATGTCTTACCTAAGTATATTCCAACCCTCTTCTAAATA
>CAZJMP010000057.1:0-3604 GCA_964547365.1 uncultured Candidatus Peribacteria bacterium
ATGTATTTCGCAGTATTAGGAAAAAACATAGATATAAGCTTGGCTGAACTCAATTTAGTCCAACCTGGCAATATAAGCTATCCCAAAAAGGGGATAGTGATTTTCGATACAGATTTCCCGGAACTTTTGCCGCAGCTTTGAGGTATCATAAAAGCGGGAAAGGTCGTCAAGGAAAAGGAATTGCAAACATTGCTCGCTGAGGTGAAAATCATCGGGATACAAAGCGAAACCAATGGAAAACACCTCAAAAGGACAGCAGGAATAAGAAGATATAAATTGGTGGATATATTCCATACAGACAAAGAGATCAAGAACAAAGGGAAAGAGATCATTAATCTGGAAAACGGACTCTATGGGATAGTAGAGCAGTACCAGAATATCGAACTGTATGAGGTGGTGGATTTCGAAAAACCCGGACGCAGTATGCAGATGGGTATGATGCCTGCCAAATTGACACAGATTATGATAAATATATGACTGACTCATGTGATTCACGATTCTCAACTCGATATCGACAAGCTCGCTATCTACGATCCGTTCGTATGATCCTGAACGACAGGAATGCTGACTAACTACCTATGATACGACTTCATATGATCAGATATCCAAACCAAATATGCAGAGCAGAATGCCAAACGACGACAAACAACCAAATTCGCGACACCAGACAAAGAATTCACCATATTCAATCATGATATCAAAGAGGCTTTAGGCAACAAACTACAGAAAAAAGATATGTTGATAGTGACCGAATGACGACTTGGCCCTATCGTAAAGAAAACAACCTCAGAGCAGGATATCCAAAAATTCCAGGAACGAGTCGCAGACATCTACAAACATTTTTTCGATAGGATCAATGAGCTATGAGCAGTTGCTGTCTGTACATTTCCACGATATCTTTGACAGGAAAACGGTATAGAATCAGTACTCAAGGCATATGCGGACAAAATACATCTAAAAACACAAAGCATACCTGAGGTATATAGCAGAGAAGGACAACAGGTAGCAAGAAAAATAATAATTATAAAATAATTTAGAAATATGTCAACCAATAAGCCCTGCTAAAGCAGGGTTATTTTGTATTTCAAGCTAATTTCGGATAGAATTATATGAGCAAAAAGTCGCTTTATCGTTTTATCATCAAGTAATGTCAAAGAAAGACTATATCCTCAAAGTACTCGATGCACTTATGAATTATCGGCCACTCGCCAGAGGGCTCAAAATTCTTGTAGAAGGAAATGGGTTGAATGACAAGACCATAGATAGCTTTGTAGATATTTTTTCCAAGACCATAGACGGAGTAGTGAGCGCTGAAGCACATAATAAACTTAAAAAATCAAAAGACGCATTGGAAAAAATCAAACAGATAGAACGAGAACAACATCTCAATGACAAAGAATCATTAAATGATCTAGACGCTATGATCAACGCAATCTAATTTTACTCTATCAATTATTATCATGGGAGACACACCGTTCCAAACACTGAACCAGGAAAAAAACATCAATTCATTGTTAGCTGATGAGAAAAATTATACAGAGAAATTCGATAAACTCGAAACTGCACTGACGACAACAAAAACAATGTCAGCAGAAGATGCAACCGATGCTTTCAATAATTATGGAGATGAACTCTTGGAAGGTATCAGAGATGATATGCTCACGAATTTTTCCAAAATAGATGGAACAGAAAAATGAGATCCTCAGCTGACGACATACGAATCAGCATATCAAGCATTTGAAGATGATATCAAGACACTGACCGAGCAAAGCAAAGTTACAGAAAAAAAAGAGGAAGAACCTAAAAAGGAAACAAATGAAGAAATAGTATCTGATGATATATACGCTGTATCACCATGAAAAAAAGAGACAGGAGAGACACCAAAATACATAGAAAAATTAGATAAACTAATCGCTATTATCCAAGAGATCAAATATATCATCCAACTCAAAAAGCTCGAACAAGAAAAAGATCCTGGAGCAGATTTTGACGCAGGGAAATTGCAAGTTTTCGTAAACAAGACCAAATATTTCAAGGAGAATCTTCCAAAAACAAATACAACATGAGCGACACGAGAATCATTGATCACAGCAAAAAATGAAACTATAACAGAAGAGAAAGAGACAGTAGAAAAAGAAAAAAAAGACAAACTCTCTGTCCAAGAAGCGCTCAATACCAACCGGACAGAGGAGACAGCTAAAAACTTTTTTGAAGCAAAAGGGAACGAAGAAATGTTCAATGCAGTCTTTGATTACATGAAGACAATATCAACAGGAAATCTTTGTGAATACCAAACACCAGCAAACGGAGATAAAACCAAAGAGCAACACAGAGACAATTTCGTTGATCTTTTATCATTATACTTAGGGAAAGAGGTAATAAGCATTACATTAGAAGAGGCAAAAGATAAAGATATCTATACCAAATGAAAAAGAATAGTGGTGTGTAAATACAATACCACAGAAACAAAAGATGGGAAAGAAACAACAACCACGGAAGAACGTGAAATAACCTTCTGATCACAGGACCAAATGCAAAAAGATAGAGCAGAAGCATTTCAGATAACAGATCCAAACCTCAAACTAGCAAAGGACAATCCTTTGACGCAATTTGATGGAAGAGGAAATTACAGAGCTTTTGAAAAATATATAAAAACAGAAAAATGAGGAAAAGAATTTTCAGACAATTTCAAACATATCGTAGATGCAATACTAGCCTACAAAAAACCTACCGACACAACGAATGCCGATTCTCTAGAAAACGAAAACGATCTGAAAAACGGATATGCAAATGCTCTGACCGACTATATTTTATCCGTACATCCAGCATTATCCAAAAGATACATCAGTTATCTAACACCAGACAATCTGAATATTCTGGGTACAGACAAAGATACAAGATTAGCAAATCTCGCTAAACTAGGGAAATCTACAGCGTTCATGAATTCGTTGACGGAAGACGAGAAAAAGACAATTTCAGATATATGGGTAAGCGCATCAGAAGCCAAAAAGACAACCTTACAAGATGCAATCAACAATATGTCAGGTCTAATCGTAGGACTCATGAAATTGTTTGGATTCGGAAAAGGAACATTGAAGAAACGATTCCCAAGCATGGCAGAAAAAATAGATGCGATTTATCAGAAAGAATTTAAATTGGATCCTAAAGAAATAGAATGCATCAATCAAATGAAATGAGACAAAAATTTATCTGACACACCAAATAAAAAACGAATAAAAGATAAAACATACACACTTCCAAAAGCAGATGAAATCAAAGAATTGATGTCAACATGGAAAATTAGCGACGAAATGACAACTACATACAAAGCATATCTTTCTTATATCGATCCTAAAATACTCAAAAAAGGAATTACGCTTTATAACGAAGCAGCAGAGAAAGACGGGAAAGATAAAATTACCCAAAGCGATTTCGTTATGACTAAAAACGGAAAACTAGAAATAAACATCAAGGGAATAGAAAAAAATACGGATACATTCAAAATCATAATGAAACAATTATTAGCAAGCGACGAGACACGAAAGACGATTGCTACAGCGAATGCAAGCATATACAAAATAGCAAAAACCAAGGATTGAAAAAC
>CAZJMP010000057.1:3704-6170 GCA_964547365.1 uncultured Candidatus Peribacteria bacterium
ATTGGATGGATAGATACCACAGCAATGGATGAAAACATAGAAGTTGATGCTAAGAAAAAATTGAATATCGACACAAAATATGCTACCGTAACAGCAGACGGAGTATATACATTGACTGCAGCAGTAGAGCCTAAAGACGTCAAAATACACAATATATTTACAGGAACATTGCCTGAAAAATTAAAATTCACAAAAAAGTCCACCTGAAAAGAAACAACAATAACAAAAGGAATAAATCCAGAAGACAATAAAACAGAAACTTATCTCGACGAAAATAAGAAAAGAGTAGTGATACTCGAATGAGACAAGATAGAAGCAGCTACCGCAGAAAAGACAGTAGCAGAAATCATGGGAGAGAAAAGAACGAGTATAGAGACAGAAATAGCGAAAGTAAATGACAGCAAATACGAAGGATACAGTATAAAAGACTATCAATACGTAGCGACACCTTCTGATACACAAAAAGCATATGAAACAAAAATATTGAATCCAATGATGAACCTTTTAAAAATATGATGCGATGTAGAAAAAATAAATGATAAGTATTATTCAGAATATAAAGAGTCTTTAAAACGAGAAGAAGGATCTACAACTGTTACATTTGAAGATTATATACCACATATCAAGAACATCTTAGTGATGATGTGATGAGTCGATAAGACATATCAAACCATAATCGATAAATTCCAAGATGGCAATACCTACGAAGTAAGTGGAATAAACGAAATTACGATAAAGAATTCAGGAAACCAAGAAATAGGAAAAATAACTTTTGAATACAAAGAAGAAAATGGGACTAGAGTTTTGAATCCAAACCGAACAGAACCACAAACAGCTTAAATAGTCCTTCCTATCTTTTCTGCTATGCGAGTTCAGAAAGTATACAAAGGTCTTCGCATCAAGAGTAATGATACAAGAATACCTACGACACTTCATCAGATGATATCCGTAGGCCGATGGACGCCAGATGTCACCCTAGCAAATCCCGTAATCAAAGAAAATATAATCAGGATTCCTCCAAATCGGAGGAATTTTCTGTCCTTGTTTTTTATACCTCGGAAGAGAGACATCATAGCGATACTCATAGTAAGCGCAGCATGATCTGAAGGGAAGCTGCTGCTCGGCATGAATTGATGCAATATAGTCTCTTGTTTGAGATCGACTAATCCAAGCACGATATTAGGTCTCACCTTATCGACAAAATATTGGATGCCGATATTCACCAATACACTTATACCGACACCAGCAAGGATATATAATGCGGCTATCTTTTTTTGTAGACCTTCTACCTTTCACCTTCTACCTTCTACCATTCCACAGATATAAAGCCCCAAGAGATAGATAGGGTAGGTGAAGACAAAAATATCTGCTAAAATAGGGATCCGATATGACCAAAAGATACTGGCCTGCATCCAAGCAAACAACCATTTCAACAGATTGACTCATCGAGTCGGTTCGACTAACTTAAACATTATGTTCTTTATAATATAAACATATCTTCTTTAATTTGCACATATCACACTTAGGTTGTATAGCCTTGCAATGATAGCGTCCAAACAGCACTAATGCATGATGCGCCAAGTCTTTGTAATCATCGGGAATGATTTTTTCAAGCGATTCTGAGGTTTTTTCCGGACTTGTCGTCTTCACTATTCATAGTCTATTGCTCACTCTATGGATATGCGTATCGACAGCGATATAAGGCTTGTCATAGAGCACATGAGCGATCAATTTTCCGGTTTTTACACCAACTCATGGTAATTTCATAAGCTCATGCAAATCGCTCGGAATCTTCTTTCGTTGCTTCAATAATTTCGCTGTTTCTCGAATATGTTTTGCTTTGGTATGATAGTAATTTATGGAATTCACCGCCTTCTTGAAAGATGAAAATCACATCGTCAAAAGGTCTTCAGGATTTTTTATCTTTTTGAATAAGATATCTGTGACCTTATTCACTTGGACATCGGTTGCTTGCGCAGAGAGCATAACAGCAACGACAAATTGAAAAGAAGTAGAGTAGTGAAGCTCCGTTTCAGGCTGAGGAAATAATTCCTTGAGATAATCGAATATAGTGAGAAGTTTTTTATTCATCCAATCTGATTTAGGACTGGCAGGCTTGCCTGCCAATAATCTTTTATATGACAAATTTTAACCATTATATCTGATTCAGGACTGGCAGGAATCGAACCTACGACTACGGCTTCGGAGACCGACGTGATACCATTTCACCACAGTCCTATATTATTCAACGAACAACGTACAACTAATAACTAACAATTATTGATTTTTCCTTTATTGTTAGTTGTTCACTGTTAGTTGTTAGTTAATTTTTCCATATTTCATAGCTCACACGCTTGGATTCGACACAATATTTGACCATCTGTTCGTTTCTATTGAGCGTAGAAGTTCCTGTCTTGATTTCCAGGAACACTATCTTATTCAGATTTCCTTTTGAAAGTCAATCCA
>CAZJMP010000058.1:0-3700 GCA_964547365.1 uncultured Candidatus Peribacteria bacterium
ATTTAGAAATTCTAAATTTAGAAACATTCTAAATTCTAAACTCTAAATTCTGAACTCTGAATTAGTTTCCCATATTGTGCCGTACATGATCGACATCTTCGTCTTCTTCTAATGCATCGAGTAAGCTATAGAGTTTCTCGGTGCTTTCTTCGTTTAATTTCACGGTATTTTCCGGGATGAATTGGATATCTGCTTCAGTCATATGATAATGGTGTGTAGTCAGTCATTCTTGTACGGATGCGAAATCTTTTTTGTCTGCGTAAATGATTACAGAGTTCTCTTCTATTTCGATATCAGAGATAGGAAGCTCCATTGCGCGTTCTTCCAATTCGTCCTTGTTGAGCGGCAAGATTTTCTCTATAGTTTTCCCTTTGTCTTGGACGGTCTCACTGATACCATCGATAACGAACACGCCTTGTTCCTTGAATTGTCGTGCTACAGAGCCGATAGCTCACATGGTTCCTCATTTTTTTTGCATGATGTTCTTGATGCTGGTAGCGCTTCTATTGGTGTTGGACGTCAATGCTTTGATAAGTATAGCAACACCATCTGGACCATATCCTTCATAGAATATCTCTTCGAGATTTTCTCCTTCGAGTTGTCCTGATCCTTTCAAGATAGCTTTTTCTACTACTTCTCTCGGTAGGTTATATTGCTTTGCCTTGCTGAGCGCGAGTTCGAGCGCAGGGTTCATTTTCGGATCTGCTCATTTCTTGGCCGCTATCTGGATGATCTTTCCGATCTTTGCGTAGTTCTGTGATTTTTGTGCATCTCCGCTGGCTTTTCTCGCCGCGATGCTATGTCGTCTTCCCATTATTTAATTACTTATAAACTAAAATTAACCGATTAATGGATTACGGATTAACGGATTGCGGATTTTTTTGTAATTCGAAATTCGTAATTCGTAATTGAGAAATTGTTTAATTATTTATTTTCTATGACATGCTTGATGTCTGAAAGTTTATATCATTTTCTCATTAGCTTTTGGATGATATCGAATCATTCTACATTTTTCTTTTTGTACGCTGCTATCTCTCTCTTGATCTTTGCATGGATTCCTTCGCTCATTCCGTCTTCATATCTTTTTAATATCTCTTTGAGGAGGTCCGGAGGGATACCTTTCTGCTGAAGCTTCTGTATGATTCTGATTGCTGGTTTTCCTTTATTTACTACCTCACTTCTGATATAGCTTTCTGCGAACATTTCGTCATTCACAAATTTTTTTTTCTTCAACTCGTTGATTGTTCGATCGACGTCGCTGGTAGGATATCCTTTGAGATACAGCTGAATCCTCAACTCTTTTTCAGTCTTTGGAAAACGGTGGATGTACTTTAGGGCATAGTCGAAACAGGTAGCCATACAGATAAACAAAGATAAATATACTTCCCGTGTAGACGTCATTCCCGCGAAAGCGGGAATCTATACTAAGCAAACTGGATTCCCGATCAGGTCGGGAATGACGTGAAAGAGTAGTGTTACGGGAATAGTAACAATTATTATTTTTTTAGTGCGAAGTTGATAGTAGCTTCATTGTTGGTGAAGAGGGCGACAACATCGCCTTCGGGATTTTCCATAGGCACGAATTCGGAGATCAATGCTTCGTGCTTGAAGAATTTCTCGAATTCATTCAGGATGTTTTTGAAATGCTCGTCTGTTGTGGAGTAGAACGCTTTTACTTTATCGTCGACATTGTAATCGGCGTCTTTTCTCATTTGATTCAAAAATCTTGAGATTTCACGTGCGACTCCTTCTCTCTGGAGTTCTGGCGTTAATTGCAGATCTAGTTTTGCTATGATGTTCTGGTCAACAGCCATATTGTCTCCTTCCAAACCTTCGTAAGCGATTTCATATTCTCCTGATTCGAGTGTCCGTTCATTTCCTTCGTTGTCGAAAATCACGACCTTGCCGTCGCCGCCGTCTTTGATATTTCCTTGCTTTCCATATTGAATGATTTTTCCGGTATCCTTACCGAATTTGGCGCTCAATTGCGAACCGATCGGCTTGAATATCTTGGTGATTTTCATGGATCCATCGAGTTCCTCGATTTTCTTTACGTTCACTTCTTCCTTGATGATGTCGCCGTATTTTTTTAGCAAGTCCTGTGCTGCTATCGTCATTCGTTATTCAGATAATGATAAAAAATAGCCCTCAGTATATAGTAATATGGCCCAAAAAAGCAACGGAAGTTTTTACCTGTTGAAAATATCCGCTAAAAAACTAACCTTCATTATAGAAGTTAAAATGTTAAAAGGTTACATGTTAAAACGTTGTCTTTTAACCTTCCAAACCTTTTAACCTTCCAAACCTTTTAACCTTCCAAACAATAAAGTATGATCATCAATATGATTGCCGCTATGGCGTCCAATAGAATCGTCGGCAACAAGAATCAACTGCCGCGGCATTACTCGCAAGACCTGCAGCATTTCAAGAAAGTGACATCAGGACATATCGTCGTCATGGGCTACAATACATTTCTCTCTATAGGAAAACCGCTTCCAAACAGGAGAAATATCATCCTTTCCAAGACGCCGGTCGAAGGATTGGAAACCTACGCAAGTATAGAGGATATGATGAAACAGCTCGAATCGGAAAACATAGATCAGATATTTGTCATTTGATGAGCGAGCATCTATCGCCAATTTCTCCCATTAGCCAATTATATCTATCTGACAGAAATCAAAAAAGCTTATGAGTGAGACACAAGCTTTCCTGAGTTTGAAACTGAATTCACTGAAATAGAGAGAATCCCTGACGAAGCAAATGAAATGGATTTTGTCGTCTACAAGAGAAAATAATACTTAAAACAACGGTTTGGAACGAGACTTCTGCTGGATAGTCTCTTTTCTTATAATCTGAGGATGTTCGGTGTTGTAGATATAGAAGAGGATGTTCGGATATTTTGCTGCGAGTTTTTCCATGATGAGTTGCATGATAGCGTCGACGTTTTTTTTGCTGTCGTCGCTGAATCCTACCGTGATGTGCCTATTTTTCATAAAAGGCTTTCCATAATATCCTTCGTAGGTCTTGATACTCTGTTTGATGGTCTTCTCGAAAGCGGCTGCTTTTTTCTCATGTGAGGATTTCTGTCATCGCCTAAAGAGCTTGACGGTCTCTGGGTCAGCACACGGGATGTAGAGATTATTCTTGAGATATTGCTCTATGAGCACTTCATATTGCCTTGGCGTATAACGCGTGTGGTTCGCCATATTGTAGGCCATCTGTTCCCTTTCTGATTTACTGAGGACTTCGTAGATGATCTTCTTGTGCATTTCCCTGAATTCCTCCATAGGATTTCCGCGCGCAGTGATGATGTGGGTGGGAGATCATTCTATAGTGGCAGTCTTGAACTTATCTCGGCTCGGTCCGTATGCTTTATCGCTAATCGCATCGAAGACATCGTTGACGAGCTTGCCCGGTCAGCTCATCTCTCTGAGGGAATGATCGGCATCTTCATATAACTTATAATGATCAGGATCAGCTAATCTCTTTTCGAAATCAACATTGGGTATAGCCTCTTCTTTCCAGCTTCCATCAGCTTGTTTCACGAGGAAATGGATAGGTGTTTTAGTATGAAGGATATTCTGATCGAGATCGAAGACATAGGATTTTAGCATAAGCGAAAAAATAAGCGATAAATTAGTATCTAGGGTTCGGTTGGATGCCAGATCCTTCTTCTATTCTATAACGATTGGGCATATCT
>CAZJMP010000058.1:3800-6096 GCA_964547365.1 uncultured Candidatus Peribacteria bacterium
GCGAAAACGCCGGCTTAAGATTGTGTGTGAAATGTTTCACTTTTTAGGTACTGTCAGAAAAAATTCGACGGTTTCAAATTGGTCTTTTGTAATTACTTTCTTACATTCGAAGAGGAATCCTGTCTTGGTATTTTCCACTCCGACGAGGTAAAAATCTTCACCAGCCATCGTTATCGTCTCTCCGAAGAAATCCTCATCGAATTCGATTCCAGAAGCGAATTTATCATCATACCAGCACAGGTTTGTCATGGCTTTCTTTAGTTTGTCTTTGAAATCCTGACTGAGAGTGAATCTGCTGGAAAGAGCGGCAATGATATCGTCGAGGTAGATAGTGATAGCGAATTCTGTCGCCTTGTTTTCATAGATATTGCTTTTCGGGCTATTCCACTGATCATACACTCCGCTTATCACTATACCTATACCTATAACTATTCCTAATCCCCACATAAGCGGTGTTTGGATGCACAATATGATGGCATCCATAATGCTCTTTTCCTCTACTTGGACTGACCATGCGACTACGATGAATACCGCAAAAGAGAGTAAGAGGGAACTGGCAAAGATAATAACTTTGCGCAAGAGTTTTTTGTTTCGGCGCTGTCTTTCATACTGTTCAAAAAACATGTCGTAGGTTTCGTCAAATAATTCGGGATAATTTTTCATAAGTAAAAGGTTTAATTTTGTTTTTTATTAAAATATTTTATATATATTTTGATATTTTATATATAATACATAATAAATGTCAATAGTAAGTATTTTTAAGTTTTTAATAAAAAAAAGCCGGGCGAAAACGCTACCGGCTATTAGATTTACGTAAGTCTAAATGTTTGTTTTTTTTGCTTGCTTATGTTCTCCATATCGAAAACAAAACAGTCAGGTGTATATTCCCATTTCTGAAGAAGATAGGTATCTCCAGTAAGTTTCAGCACCAAACGCTCTTTCAACGAGTCATCCATGTCATAGGAATCTCCAGTAAATTCGCCATCATACCAACAATATCCTCGCATGGCATCGATGAGGGAATCATGGAATGTGGAAGAGAGTGTAAAGTACTTTTGGAGGCATGTTATCATGGAGCCCAAAAACTCCGTGGTACCGAAATTTTGTGCTTCCTTGATAATTGATAGCGTAAATGTGTCTCTGAGCTTCCATCTTGGGTAGTATTGCCATTGCAGAAGAAATCCCATGAGTATGGAAAATACAACAAAGACCAACGGTATCAATGGATTGGTATACATTGACAGATAGAGATCATCCAAAGCATATCCCTGGCAGAGCATAATGATGCGAAACAGAGCCGACGAAACAAAGAGAAACGCCAAGCAAAGCATCAGTCTAATTTTTCTGATTTTTGTTTTTTCTTCCTTCTGATATGCCTCATACAAGGCCATTTCTCTCTGCTTAAATGATTTTTTGAAGTTTTTCATATGTTTTTTGTTTTTTTGTGAACATTTGGTATGTGATCGTATACAGATTTTATATAAAATGTCAATATAAAGTAAAAAAAGCTTTCCTGTAATAAAAAAAGCCGGACGAAAACGCCGGCTGACTCAAAATTTTCGTGATTGTTTGTTATATGACAGGGAATTTATCATTTATATCGTCGATGACGCCGACAAGAGAGATAAACCCTAGTCCGATAATGCCGAAATTGGACCAGAAAGAAATTTTATCATCTTCTTCCTTAACTAGGATATACGCCAGTCCTAAAGCTATTAGGCCTAGAATTAGCCAAACCACGAGCAAGATGAGCATGGTAGTCCAAAAGTGTCCCATAGTTGTTTTATTTTTACTCCCTATACGTATTGTATCATAGATATCAATACTATAATCTAGAAAATTTGATCACTTCCTCCTTCTCTTTGTACGTATTGTGCAATTCTTCCCGGTTCTGGAGCTGGTCGATATCGATGTCGCCGATCCTGGTTCTTCTCAGTTGGATCAATGTCCCTCAGAGTCCGAGTTCTTTGCCCAACCAGTGAGCAATGGATCTGATATAGGTTCATGATCCGACATCCAATTTCAATTGCAGCAGAGGAAATTCGTACTTCATCACTTCATACCCATTCGTCTTCATGAGCTTATTTTCTTCGATAATATTTCCCGCTCTGGCATCGTGATAGGATCTTTTTCCTGCTCTTTTTTTGGCGCTGAATGCCGGCAATGGCAAATCATATTCCGGAATCAACTTTTGCAGTTTTCTTTCTATTTCACTCAACGTTGGCGCTTCGACGCTTCCGTTTTCCATCTCAAGTCACTTGATTTTTCAATTCGTAATTCGTAATTCATAATTCGT
>CAZJMP010000059.1:0-4102 GCA_964547365.1 uncultured Candidatus Peribacteria bacterium
CCACCATTCTAACCTTATAATGAACTTAAAACCTACCCGACCATGTCTTTATCTCTTTTTGATACTATTGAAAACTGCCTTTAGCCAGGCAGTTTTTCTTTTTGCTTAAAAAACTCTTGCAATAGATTTCCTGAACGATATCTTGGCGGAGGTTTTCCAAAATTAATTCGACCACCAAAAGAATATTTCTTTCTTTTGGATGTGAGAATTATACTGGACTTGATCCTGTATCAAATCCCCCATTCATGGGCGGATTTTTTTGAAAATGGATTTTATCCACTAACCATTATATCTATGTATGATGCATTGAAAATGCACGAGGAGACCAAGTATTTTGAGACCTATTTACTCATCCAGAATCGTATCAAGGATGAGTGCAGTGATTGTATAAAAAATGCCTTATTACAAAAACTCGACCAGAAATATCTGGCCGGTAGCAAAGCTCATGACTTGATGGAGGTGTTGAGACAGATGAACTAATTAACTGATATAATGTTCCACAAAACCATGGATGTCTTTTTCGAATTCCTTGTTGTTTGGATAATAGACGAGTTTTTCGCTATAGACACTCTGCATGCTATGTTTGAAGATATCATTGATATGCTCTTCGTTGTAGTCTGCGAAATTTTTGTCTGGTGTGATCATGGTGTCGAAGAAAATGACGTTATCATAAAGTTCCTTACTCAATGCTATCTCTTCTGTATGCGCTAATATGTCGGGATTTGTGATCGTCCCGTGGATGATTGCTCGATATGTGTAGATGAATGCATCCAGGAATGTCCTATCTGTAAGCACGATGTCATATTGATTATTTATTTTTATCTCTTGTATTTCCTGCAATCTTTTGCTTTCTTCTTGCATGATGAATTTTTCGAAATCATATCTGTCTTCGATCTTTCCGTTATGTGTATCTATATAGATCTGTGCCGTCTCTCATAATACTTTTACTCTTTTCCCTTGTTGTTCAAAAATCTCTTTCATCGTTGCGATGGCTGTTGTTTTACCTGTTCTGGATGATCATGAGACTGCGATGGTATGCATAAATAAACGATAAAACGATAAAATGCTTAATCGTTGAGGTTTATTGCTGTTGCTGTTTGTAGATGATGTCTGACTGGAATGTTAAGTAGGTCATCAGAAAAAAACATAAGACGATCAATGGTATGGTTACATAACTGAGGCTATATTGGAGACTGATATTGTATATGCTGTGGAGTCAAAATCATCCTATGATCCCTAGCAGTGCTCATACCAAGACATTGTTTATCTTTTTGCTTTTTATCGTAATGAATGCAATCAGTGATGTCGATACTATGTGGATCAAGGTACTGACCAATCCTCTACCCACCAAAAGATTGATAATGTTCACACTTTCGTTGTTGATGATATTGTTTATGATATAGAGGATATTTTCCACTGCACTAAATCCCAATCCGATCAGAATACAGAAGAAAATCAGATTGCTTTCATTGGTTTCTTTATTCGCTAAGAAGAGATTATTTCCTGTCGAATATTTCAGATATTCCTCTGCATAGGCTGATACCAGATAATAGAGGAGTAAAACGTTGATTCCTGTCAGGAATCCTCAGTACGCAAGCGCTATGAAAAAGAGCGATCAGATAAGGAGTATTTGCAATATCCTTTTGTATCGATTCCTGAAAAAAATCGTCACTATCGCTACGAAGAGCGTACAATATCCTACGAATATGAGCAATGATTTGCTGTTTATGATGTTTGTCAGCGCGAGATTCTCCTGTCCGAATATGCCAAGCAAATATTTGTATGCGAAGAGCGATCCTACGATGATGATGCCGAGACCAAACACTTTCAATGTCATTCAAATTTGAATTTTCTTTTGCGAAAAAATTGTATTTATGATCCGGATTCGTACATATATCAAAAGAATACTTGTAATGATTGGTCGGATTAATTTCACGATGGAACGACTAAGCGATAAAACGACTAAGCGATTCTATGACTTCTTCTGTATCTTGCTCATTGCAGACGATAAAAAGCTCTTGAGCGGTAGCTCCTTTGCTCATGATGCATTTGATGCCGCTTGGCGTGGGATACGAGACTTTGAAATGGATTTCAGACGATCATTTCTGTTGTCTAGAGATCCTTCCAGGGATTATTCTACTAATTAGTGGATGTTTTTCAATCTCTCCAATCAATTTGTGGAATTCCGGCAGGATATGATGTTCTGTTTTGGTTTTGAGAAATCTCATGAGAAAAGATTGAAAGATTGAAAGAAGAAACAATGGGAATATTTTATTTTGTTGTATATAATTTTACACATGAAATTATCTGAATTATTATGACGTGAGGACTTGAAAGAGAAGTTTGTGCTCCAAAAATTCCTATGCGAATTTCTTTCTTGTACGAGAGAACAATTGTGGACAGATATGGACAAGGAACTTTCTGATGAGATTATACAAAAAACCCTTACTGCTTACAAGTCCTATGTAGAAGATAAGAGACCGATAGAATATATTCTTGGTCATGTTGATTTTTTCGGCAGAGAATTTTTCGTGAACGAAGCGACGTTGATTCCTAGGCCTGAGACCGAATATATGATCACTGCAGCTACTGAATATTGTCAGTCCACACCCAGTACAGATAGCTTATTATTGGATATAGGAACGGGTTGCGGAGTCTTGTGAATCTCTGTGTTGCTCCAGAACCCAGGATATTTTTCCGATGCAATTCTCTCTGATTATTACGAGGATGCGTTGGAGATAGCTAAAAAGAATTATGAATTATTAATTACGAATTACGAATGACATGTCCAGTTCCTTCATTCTGATTTGCTGGATTTCCTCATTCACGGAAATCGTGAATTGCTTGAAAAAAGCACTGTTCTTGTTGCTAATCTCCCATATATTCCAGAGGAGACGTTTGAAGCGAATGTCGCTGACAATGTCAAAAAGTTTGAACCGAAACCTGCTTTCGTAGGGGGTGATGATGGACTCGATTATTATAGAATTATGCTTAAACAGCTTATCGACCTTCAACCAAAACATCTCGTGATGTTCCTGGAAATGATGACGTGGCAGGTAGATATCCTACGTCAGGAATTCGGCTATGCGTTCGAGTTTGAAGAGGTCAAAACCTTCCATTTCAATATTAGAATAGTCAAATCCCGACTGAAATAGTTTTGTTGACTTCTTATGTAAAATATATATACAAAATCCACTTTATTTGGTATGTTTTTTTTGTCTATGTGATCAAAAAGCAAATCTCAATATAAGAATGATTTGATGAACTATCATCGTGGCGTCGATCATTCTCCTCTCAAAAAGAAACCTGAGGAACATGGTACTTTGGGTGATTTATTGGATGAAAATCGCAAAAATATATTGGAGAACAATAAGGATACTCCTGCTTATGCGCTGAATTTCCATTCTCATATTTTTTGACAAATCTCTGTTCAAGAGCTTCGAACTTCTATGAAACCTAAGGATATCCAGCTTTTTTTTATGGATTTAGAAAAGGCGAAAGATGTCGTCATGACAGTTAAAGATGAACATGATACTCGTTTTCAGTATATCAATGATGCTCAATATATCATCAATGTGCCTGATTTTCAGATAGACCCTAAAACTTTTTTGATCTTGGAATTTAATACGTATGAAAGGAAAATTCCTGCTCGTCTTTTTCGATCGCTATTGCCCAAAGGCGTAACTCAACCATATGTCCAAAAATACTCTGATCATTATCAAAGGCTGGTTCAGTTGCTTCTCGATAAAAATAAAGAAATCCTTTTGGATGTATATTAGTCGTCTATAATGCTCTTTATTCTCGCTATCGCTTTGGGCATATTCCTCATGCCTTGGCCTACAGGATAGAAGACCGGATAGACTTTATATTGCGATGATGGAGAGATTGAAGGATTGAAAGATGGAATATTTGAAGGTTTGGAATGTATACTAAGAAGTTCATACTCTTTTTTCTTGTAGTCAGAAACTTTGATAGGTTTGCCTAGGAGAATGGAACTTACTTGATTGCCGAAGGTAATGATGTGCTTGGGTTGCAGGATTGTTATTTCTTCTAGCGTATATGCTAGGTAGTCTTTGAAGACATTATCCTTTAACGGTCTTGC
>CAZJMP010000059.1:4202-6065 GCA_964547365.1 uncultured Candidatus Peribacteria bacterium
GTATATAAGTGATTGAGCTGTACCTGCATGTATCTTTTATGATAAATTATTTGCCGTTCCTATATGCCTTTTTGATCTTTATGTATTCTTCATGTCCTCATCATTTCCTATAATTTACTGGATATTTTTTCTCTAATTTCTCTATTTTTTTTATGGTTGCTTTGACGATATCTATTTTCATCTCGCGGCAAAATTTCATGAGATAAATCAGAATGTCAGCGACCTCTTTTTCAATCTCTTCCTGATCTTTCTTGAGCGGTGTATCCTTTTTATTTCTTAGTGTTGCATCCCACTGGAAATGTTCCAGGAGTTCAGCGCCTTCGAGTATGATAGATTTTGCGATATCTTCCGGACTCAGATTTGTCCATTCGCGATCAATATCAAATTTATCCATCTTTTCCGCTAGCTTCCTGAATGACATAGATGATTGTTTCATATCTATACGTGAAAATTTAAAAACATTATACACTTTCCAGTTTCCTAGCAAAATATTCTTCCTTATTTTCAAATTGTACTTTGACTACTATGGGTCTTCATAGTACTTCGCTTATTTTTTCTTCGATATATCTCATATTGTCCATATTGCTGAAAACGAGTTGGGCAACCTTGCTGATAGTGATGAATTCTATCGTGTCCCCAGTTATCCTGTTGATGATCAATTTATCTTTCAGAGAATTTTTTATGGAAAGCTTCTCTATCTTTTCGATGAACTGATTGAGTATATCGTCAAAGCGTATTTCGTTTTCTGTCATTATTTGTTTTCGTTTTTCTGTAAATGCTTGTGTAACGCGACTTTGTAAACGATCGTAGGATATGGATACTGTCTGATATTTCCTATGATGTCCGTGAACGCTTCAGAGATTTTGGTAGAAAAATCGATATCCTCCATGAAGATCTGATCGATATACATGAGTGTCTGTTTAGCAAAACTATGGAGATCTATTCATTGTCCATGGATTTCATCCACTCTTTCAAAGATAGTCTTCGCTTCACCGGTCTTTATCAGTTCAAGAAAATCCTTGATCAACACTTCAGATGCGACACCGAGAAATTTCGTGATATGTTCTTCGTCGATATTTCCCAATACACTTACTTGATCGATATATTTCACCGCATCACGTACGCATCCTTCAGAGATTTTGGCGATCAATTCGACCGCTGCATCTGTTGAGGTCAACTGTTCTTGTTCCATTATACTTTTTAGATGTTTCGCTATTTCTTTCTTATCTACTTTTTTGAAATTGAATACCTGGCAGCGAGAGATGATCGTTTCTGGAACTTTTTGGAGCTCTGTCGTGGCGAGAATGAAACATACATTGTCTCTTGGTTCTTCAATAGTCTTCAATAATGCATTGAAAGCTCCTTTACTCAACATGTGGACTTCATCTATGACGTAGATTTTCTTTTTTAATACTGTCGGTGGATATGCTGCTTTGTCGAGAATCTCTTCTCTGATATTATCGACTCCCGTATGAGAAGCGGCATCTATTTCTACATAATCAAGTGTTTTTCCTTCATTTATCGTCTGACAGTTGAAGCATTTGTTGCAAGGATTCCCGTCTTGGGGATCTAGACAGTTGATTGCTTTCGCCAAGATTCTCGCTGCGGTTGTCTTTCCTGTCCCTCTCGGTCCGAATAAGAGATAATTATGATGCATCTGCTTGTGCGTGCTCATCTGCGCTTTCAATATTTCTGTGATGTGTGCTTGTCCGATGATAGTATCGAATGTTTGTGGACGATACTTGTTTGCGAGAGACATGACTTTATTTACGAATTAAAGAATTGCTAATTGCGAATTAGGTTGTAGTTATTTGGGGTAATTTTTCAATTAGAAAAAACTCCGCTGGTGAGCAGAGCTTTTTT
>CAZJMP010000060.1:0-5730 GCA_964547365.1 uncultured Candidatus Peribacteria bacterium
TCTCAGACCTACCATCACCAAAGAAGATATCGGAAACGTCCTCGCTGACAAGACCTGAATCCCTACCAATATCGTCAACGAATCAGAGATCGATAAACTCAGAAGACTATCTTCAGAGCTCAAGAAAAATATCATCGGACAGGATGAAGCAGTGGATGCTATCGTTAAAACACTGACCAGAAGCAGATTATCAGTAATTAAATACACCAAACCAATCGGTTCGTTCTTGTGCCTTGGACCAAGCGGAGTCGGTAAAACCTATCTCGCAAAATTGATCGCAAAAGAATATTTCGGAAACCCTGATGCGATGATCAGGATCGATATGTCCGAATTCATGGAAAAATATTCCGTCTCCAAATTGATCGGTTCCCCTGCGGGATATGTAGGATATGAAGAAGGAGGAGGACTCACCGAAGCAGTCAGAAGAAAACCATATTCAGTCATCTTGTTTGATGAAATAGAGAAAGCGTCCAGCGATGTATTGAATATTTTACTACAGATTCTCGACGAAGGACAGCTCAAAGATGCAAAGGGAAGATTCATCGACTTCAAGAATACCATCATCATCATGACATCAAATATCGGATCAGATGAATTCGTAAAGAAGCAGAGCACGATAGGATTCGCTACAGGCAGCAAAGACAAAGCCGAAGACGCTAATTTTGCACAAATCAAGGAAAGAGTATTGGAAGAGATGAAAAACTTCCTGACACCTGAACTTTTGAACAGAATCGATTACAAAATCGTTTTCAAGCATCTCAACAAAGAGACACTCACCAAAATCATGAAAAACAAGATCACGCAATTCTTGGATGCACGAAAACACAATTCAGATATTACATTGCCAAAATACAGCGACAAGCAGATCAAGGACATCATCGACAAGATCTACGAACCGCAATATGGTGCAAGACCGCTCGATAGATATATCCAAGATGAAATAGAGCCATTGCTCATCAAAAAAATCATGGAAAAGAAATAATTCCGCTTCACGGAAGGGACAAGGGAATAGGAGCAAGGGATCAGGACAATACATGTCCCATATCCCAAATCCCTGGTCCCTTTTTTCAATTTAAGTTTCATTTAAGCTACTTTTGTATACTCTCATCATATTTATCACTCAGCACCACACCATGACCATGAAAGAACGGAAAAAGATAGCGAGCATCGTCGGAATCTGCGGAATCCTTAGTTTCCTAGGTTGATGCCAAAGTACCAAATCCGTACCCGCACAGACCACACCCACAAGCGCTCAGATCCAAACACCGAACGACCAGGGAATCACGACCATGAACGAAACAGCTACCCAGCAACAACTCGTCATACATCCCGGCTGCATCGGCTGCGGACACTGCGCGATGATAGCGCCGAATAATTTTGCTATGAACGGCAGACAAGCACAAGTCATTTCACAAGAAAACATCGATTCATCAGAGGTACAGCAAGCGATGATGCGTTGCAAAGCACAAGTAATAGAGATCATAGAAGCATAAATTGCTCCTCACTGCCCTCCTCTCCCGCTCTAGCGGGATAAATTCCACAAAGGGGGGTTTTTTTAAAAAAAAACAAAAAAAAGTCCCTCTGTTTCAGAGGGATTTAGGGAGTAAGAAAATTTGACAAAAATAAAAAAACATTTATAATCAGTTTATATTTATTTTACTAATCCCAACTATGTCAGACAAAAAAACAACAACCCCAGAAACAGAAAAAACGATTCCAGAGATTCTCCAAAAGCCAAAAAAACGAGACAAGGAAGCAGTCAAAAAGAACCTTATCGACACACTCAACAAGGTAAATATCTTCAAAAAAGTGCAAGAGCTACGGAAAGAGAACCAAAAACTCACCAAAGACAACAAAAGATTGAGAGATGAACTAGAAACAGTTATCCAGACGATAGATCCTCAGAGAAAAGTATTTATTGTACACAAATAGAAATTATATATGATATACATAATCTGATTTTATCCTCTCCGCACATAAGATGCTCAACAAACTCAAACGCACAGCCAAGGAATGAAAATCCAAATTCATCAAACTGATAACCGTAATGGGAGCTACCCTCTTTATCACGTTGAGTGGCAACGCCAATCCTACAAGCGCAGAGGTCCAAAAAGAGATCAAAGAAGTCTGCAAGAAGAATCCTGACAAGGAGATCGTAGTGAAGATAGAGAGCAGCCAAGACACCGGCAAGAAGATAGCGACCTTGGATACGCTCGGCAACGACACCATCAAGGATCCATACGACCAGATCAGGGAATACGTCGATGCAGCCGACACCGCATACTTCAATCAGCTCAAGACGTATATGGAGACCAAGGACAGCACAGAAAAGATAAGATGCAAAGCTGTAGTCTACGCCATCCTGCAAGACACTACCCTCACCCAAGAGCAAAAAGAGATTCTTGCCTTATCGCAATTCGAAATCCTCACAAGAATGTCAGGAAGCGATTATAGGTTTTCTAAAAAAAGTTCCGCCCTCACCACAACTGATGCAAAATACAAGGAAAGAACACAACGATATTATGCATACAAAACATATCTAAGCAATTTAGCTCTAGACGTAGAAATCGCAAAATTAGATAAAAAAAACAAACAATTAGACGAAAAAAACAAACAATTAGACGAAAAAAACAAACAATTAGACGAAGAAATAAAAACATTAGAACGGCAAGTTAAATTATTCAAATGACTCTTGGAAACGTATCAAAATTACAAAAAATAATTTATACCTTATCGCAGAATGGAAACCATCGAGCAAAACAAAGACATCATCACGCCACAAGACAATACATCAGGAACCGCTGCCGATAGATTGAATTTTCTCGATGATACGAAATACGCCGATATCAAAGAGTCATTAACCAAAACCATCACTGATCTCTCCAACGAACATATCGTCTCCGAGGAAGATTTCCGGAATAATATAGAGCAAGTAACCAAAGACATTTTTTCTGACCCATTATTCGAGTTTGATCTAATAGCCAAAGAAAATCAAGCGAACAATATTTTCCTCTTCAGGACAAAATTCGAAGAAATAAAAAACGAAGAACAAATCGAAATCAAGGAAGAACAAATCGAAATCAAGGAAGAACAAACCGAAATGGAAGAAGAACAAACAGAAGAAAAAGAAGAACAAAAAACAGAGCTCATAACAAGCAAATCAGAATATTACGAAGGACTTATGAAGATGTACGAAGAGACAGAATCTACCTATAAAATTCAAGAACAAGAATTGTCCAATTATAAAATTATATATCTAACATGATTAAGCGAAAAAAATAAAAATAATTTTCAAAAACTCTCAACAGAACAGCAAGAAGGATATCTCAAAGCAAGATATGCAGCCGAGAATATCGCTAACGAAGCGAGAGAGAAAAATTCCATATCCGAGAAGCATGTCGCATTCATCGAGCAATTCAATGATCTGGATAAGGAGCTCAATCTCGATAGTCAGATAGATATTTCCGATATCCCGAGAGAAAAAGAGCCGGATGGGAGCATCGGCACCATGAAGGACATCATAGAAGAAGATGATATTGGGGAAGAGTTGATCGCCCGCAACGAAAGCATCGAGAGCTTCGTCAAGGACAGCAAGGAAATCATACCCGACGATGAGATGGAGAATATCTTCCCGATAGAGACGGTGAAAGCCAAAGTGATCGAACGGTATCCTGACAAGATAGAAGGGACGCTGGACGAACTGCTGACAAAGAACGATCTGACCCAATACAAGGATGCATTCAATCCGGATGGCAGCATCAAGGATACCGAAGACATAGCGGAAGATGATAGGAAGAATCTAGAGAAGATAAGCGGCAAGATGGACGACGAGATCATGGATATCGCGGAAGAAGAACAGGATAGGGTGTTGGTGGAGACCAACGAGGTCATCAAGATGAAAGCGGTGGAAGCGCTGATCAAGAACATAGGGCAATATTTCCAGATCACGAGTTTCCAGAGAGGAGATCTAGCCGAGAGCATCTCTATCGACGTCAAGGACGGCATTGATTTTGATAAGGACATGCTTACGCTTTCCGGAAACATGGACGGAAGGGAGATAGCATTCTATTATGATATGCAAAACGGAGAAATCCGGGCCGACGATTTCATGCACTTCGAAGGGACCAGCGAAACAAAAGAGGATGGCATATATTACATAGACAAGGATCAGAGCAAGAGATGACGCGAAAGATTGCCCATCAAGATGAAGACCCTGGATCAGATGCTGACGGACAGCAAAGACGCGACATTGGAGAATATAGGACAAAGCCTGGAAAATAGCGGAAAAGCCGAAGATTACCGCAAGAACCTGTCGGAGAACATAGAGATACCGTACAGACAGGAAAGCGCTGTAGGAGAGATCGTCATAGAGCACGCCATGGAAAAGAATACGGCCGTGCAGGAGCTCCATGATTTCGTCACGGAATACATGCCGGCAAGAGACACCTATGGCCGCCAAAAAGAGCAATACGAATATAATCTCTGTAGGACCATAGACACCACTTTCGATCGGTATACAGCGGACGAAATCAAACAGTGGAACAATCTTTTCCAGAGATTCCAGAACAAGATCAATGAAGAGCATCCAAGCTTCGATGATGAGATGATAAGCTCGCTGTTTGACGAAGATGAGGCAGAAAAACAGAAAGAGGGTGAATACGACTTAGAGAAATGACCGAACATCTACCAGTTCTTCCAAGGATTGACTCACGAGAACGGAAGCATCATCAAGGAACAGGTCATAGATCTGAATTTTTTCGAGCAAGTCGTGAACGAATTGGAGCAAGAAGGCGGAGACACGAAGAACCTCAAATGAAAATCCAAGAAATACGACAAACTGCTGCATGATTTCTCTGAAGGGCAAGAGCAAGCGGATGCCGATGATATCCTGGATAAGAGCAGCGAATTGCGGAACTATCCTGCAGCATAAAAAAAACGACAGTCCCCTGCCGTTACCATAATCACGTCATGCCGGTGTCAAGTCCCCGTGCCAAGGTTTGGAAGAGGGGATGCAACCGGCATCCAAGTTGCTTAGCATAGATTCCGGCCGCAATACTTAACGCCGGAATGACGCCAGGACGGTGGAATTACTTCCCTAGCCGATCCACGAACACTTCATAATCATGCGACATATCCTTGTCGCTTTTTAGTTTTTTCTCGGTATTATTTATAGCGTAGATAACTGCTGCATGGCCTTTTCCGCCAAAATAATCGCCTATCCTTTCAAGCGTTCGCTGAAAATATTTCTTTGCCAACAACATCAACAACTGACGTGCGTTGGTGATCTCTTTTTTTCTGGATTCAGACTTCAGATCCTGGACAGCGATGCCGTAATATTGTGCAACCATATGGACAAGTGCATCAAAATTTTTGACGCTTTTGCTATTGGACTCGACGACAGCTTGCGTTTCATCAGCCGTATGTTCTACCTTGTAGCCTAAGGTTTTTAAACACTCATAGACATCAGTCTCTTCGATATCTTTGTGCAAGATAGCTTTTCTGCTAAGCAAGATATTCAATGCTCCTTCGAGCTCTCTGACGTTTTCCTTGATATGTTTCGCGATGATCTCGAGATAATTGAAATCCATATCCTCTCCCTTGTTCATCAGTTTGGATTGCAAGATCGCTATTCTCGTCTCGAAATCAGGCGATTTGATATCAGCGACCAATCCCAAAGCAAAACGTGATTTCAATCTCGGTTCGATATGGACGAGCTCTTTCGGAGGACGG
>CAZJMP010000061.1:0-2884 GCA_964547365.1 uncultured Candidatus Peribacteria bacterium
CAAATTCGAATCGCTGCTCAAAGAGATTTTTCCTCCTGCATACTACGCATATGGCATCCAAGTGCGGGAAGAAGAAAAACAGAGAGATAATGATCCTGAGCTTAATAAACTAAAGAAGAGAAAATAAGCATTGATAATTTTCTATGAAACTACATTCCTCAAAAGATATTTGTACTTCCGCATTTCTGCAATCACCAAAGCGTTTCTTTCGGGCCCAAGGCCCGTTTTTTTGTCATAAAAAAGTCCTCGAAAATTTGATACATAATCCTCCAAAAATATATTTCTTATTTTTGAGTGCATGAGGGATCAAATTCAGTCCAAAAAAAGTCTTCTAAAATTTGACAAATATTTTTTTGTATATATAATTGTTTAGTAGAAATTTTATTTGTCCTGTGACTATGAGCAAAAAAGATTACGTCTTGAAAGTGCTTTCTGTCATGCAAGACAGTTGGCCTATCGCACAATGACTGAGCTATTTGATAGAGAAAAATGCGTTTGACGAAACTATTCTAGACGTCCTAATCAAGATTTTGCAATACTCCCTCCAAAAAGTCACCAACGATAAAGAAAAACAAAAACTAGAACAAGCTCAGACTATCTTTGATAAACTCAAGGAATCGGAAAGGACACAACAGCAATTGGACGAGCAAGACATCAAAAAACTCGATGAACTCATTAGCACTCTTTAATTACCTATTATATTACCATGTGAGAAACACCTACAAATTTTGAGAAAGTATTGGATGCCGACCAAAAGGAAGGACTCCAGCTCCCTGAAGGAGAAAAGGCCTTTGAAAGCAAATTCAAAGACAAGGCCAATAGACTGACGCTCGTCAATACGGCAGCAGAAAGCTTTGCCGGCTTGGATCAAAAAGCCAAGGATGATATCAAAGCAAAAGCCAAGACAGAGATTTCTTCACGGACAGCATTTCCTAATAAGGATACCGACAAAGAAGCGTATGGCGCAAAGATCGCTGTACTCTATCTCTATACCACGTTGGACAAAGGGACTACTAATGCAAGTATGGACGATGTAAAAGCTGTTTATGAAGAGCTCAAAGCAGCTGATGCAAAAGATAAGGCAGAAACAACAGCAAAACTAGAGACAAGCAAAAAAGAAGCTACAGGAGCATTGACTACGAAACTTGAGGAATATACCAAATCGAAAGAATCCTACAGCGACGCTAATCGGACAGCACTGAATGAAGCAAAAAAAACTGGAGACGAAAATATAGCGCTCGCTGATACGCCCGATAAAGTGACTACTGCCAAAGACAATGCATTGACAGCTATGGGAGATGTCCCTACTGTAGAAAAGGAAAAGGCAGCAGAACTCACACAATCAGTCAACGACAAAACAGTAGAACAAGAAGAATCTACAAAAAATACTATCACCTATGTAGAACAAGACGGCAAGCGATGACATTATGAAAATCAAGAATTAGATCTCGTTAGTATACCTACTGCAAGAGGCTGATTAGCATATAAAAATGAAAATCTAACATACAAGAACAATACGTTTGTCGAGGATCAGACATTGAACGACTTTATGGCAAGCTATGAAAAAAACGAATCACCTTTTTATACCGCAAATGCTGAGATGTTCAACTATCTCGCAAAAAACTATCCGTCATTTTCAAAGAATAATGACATCAATTCAAAGGTCAACGCCCACATCGCCGATTATCTAGAGAATGACAACACCAATAGGGATTATCCTGATTTACGTTTACAAAACAAAGAGATTACAGGAGTCACGCTAAAGATTAACCCTGATTCCGGACTCTATTATTTTGATATCCCTAGAGAAAATCTCAATAAGAGCACCTTGAAAAAATATCCAGAGATCAAGAGCATACATCTCTATTCCCAGGAAGATATGTGAGATAACGTCATCATCAACGAAGAGGACAAGACCAAACCAACTACAGTATCAGTGGAAACGAAAATAGAAAAAAGACCAGGCTACGACAAATAATTTTCCAATAGAAATCTTACCAAGGAATGTTATACTAGGAGGACTTTACACCTAACTATAGGTATAAATTCGACATCATAAAAATCTTCAATATGTTTTAGATTTTTATTGTGTCTCATTTAGTTCCTCCTTTTGAACGATGATAGACATCCAGAAGAACGTTTCCTTGAAGCCATACAACACGTTTGCTGTCGATGTACAAGCGGATTTTTTCGTGGAAGTGAAACATGAACAAGAGATATTGGATCTGATTTCCACGGATATTTTCACTACTCAACCACGCTTGATTCTCTGATGAGGAGCCAACATCCTCTTCACGAAGAACTATAATGGATTGGTGATCAAAAATTCGTTGATGGGAAAAGAAGTGCTCAGAGAAGAAAGCAATCTCGCATACGTCAAAATATGATCAGGAGAGAACCGGCATGAAACCATGATGCGGAGCCTCGAGCAATGATATGTCTGAGGAGAGAATCTTGTCTTGATCCCGGGCAATGTATGATCGGCTCCGGTAGGCAATATTGGCGCATACGGCAAAGAGGCGAAGGATATCATCTATGAAGTAGAAGGCATCGATCTCACGACCTGAGAAAAAAAGATATGGAGCAATGAAGCATGCGAATTTGGCTATCGCGACAGTATTTTCAAAAACGCATTGAAAGGTAAAGTCATCATCACTGCAGTCACCTTTGTCTTTGACAAGCAATCTGCGGACTATGTACCCAATATCCAATACAACGACATCCAAAATCTGATCTGAGAAAGGAATATCGATCCGACAGAAATCACGGCAATGCAAGTAGCTAATCTCATCATAGAAATCAGAGAGAAAAAATTACCGGATCGGACCAAGATCGGAACCGCAGGAAGTTTTTTCAAGAATCCTATCATCAGCAAAGAGCAGTA
>CAZJMP010000061.1:2984-5346 GCA_964547365.1 uncultured Candidatus Peribacteria bacterium
GACCGCTTTTTTACGTCATTCCCGACCGCTTTTTTACGTCATTCCTGACCGCTTTTTTACGTCATTCCCGCGAAAGCGGGAATCCACACTCAGCAAACTGGATTCCCGATCAAGTCGGGAATGACGTTTAAGAATTGTCGGAATGACGTATGAAACAAAAGAAAAAACCCTGCATCACTGCAGGGCTATTTTTGGTTAGGAAAGTTTTTTTAGTAGACATAGATATATCTTAGTTCATCGTTAGCTTTATTATATAGGCAGTCTCCACTATTATTTTGACTTGAACCTTCATCAAATGTTTTACAAGGAACTATTTGTGAAAATTCAGTGGTGTTTTGTATATTCCAAGGTTTTCATGCTACCCAATTAGATCCTCCCACAGTCTCTGTCGCTGCCATAATTACAAAGCCATTATCATCCATTCATCTTTTCTTGATAGGAATATATGCATATTGTCCTAAAGTATTATCAGCATCTATACCTGAATTTTCTCTTGTTGTATTTATATCTGAAGGAACTGAATCCATTCCAGCGGAAAGTAATTTTTCAGAAATATCATCTAATGGGCATCATCTATCATTATCATCAGGACAAACTGGGAATTTTCAGTGATCTATCTGATATGCCACCAATGCTGCTGCTACTTGAGCAAGGTCAGCCTTGCGAGCGACGTCGTTGGCTCTGCCTCTTGCACTCGAAAGTCTAGGGATAAGCGCTGCAGCGAGGATACCGATGATGACGATAACGATTAGCATTTCGATCAGGGTAAATCATCTTTTTGTATTTTTCTTTGAAAACATCCAATAGCGAAAAATAGTAAAAACCAATGTCTTTTCACCGTATAGGAATACGAAATATAGCATGAATTTCAACAGTAAATCGCACCCGGGTGCAAATCTTAGCTATTTTTATTTTCCCCAAAATACTCTTGACATTTATCTATAAATATGTATATAGTGTACAACAAAGAAAAAAACAACAAAAAAATAAAGCCATGAACGCACAACAAAGCGCATCGAAAAAAGGATTAGTACTCTCCGTGACCATTTATGTCGTATTTATGACAGTACTGATCTTAGTTCTGGGAACACCTTCCTTTGGACAAACAACAACCAACAATGATCAACCTTGCGTAGCGTTTCGCTACGATGGGTTCGAAAACCCTGACTACGCTCCTGCTGCTGTTCTTACGGTTGAACAGCTCGAAGAAAATGCCATTGACCGCAAAATGGAAAAGTACAACGCAAAAGGTCTGCCTTCTATGGAAGAAGTTAAGAAAAATATGATTGACATAGTCATCGTAAAAATCATTCTTCCTAAAATGCCTGAGCTTGGAACAATTGAAGAAAATGTATCATCACTCTTGACTCACCTCATGAAAGACGATACCAAAGATTCTGCTTCTGTCCACCTCATGAAGGAGGACATTGGCTACTATCTGTACATGGCCCATCTGGTAAATCCTGATTGGGGCGAATCATACTGCTAAACACTATTATTAATCCATGAAAGCCGCCTATTTTAGGTGGCTTTTTTTTATTTTAGTTTTTCAATCTTATCATATAAATCAACGATTACTGCATCCAAGGAATATTTTATCTGTGCATTTGTATATCTTACAAGCGATATTCAAAATTTTTTAAGATAGTTGGTTCTTTTTTCATCATACTCTCATTTGGCATCATGACTGCTGTCATCTATTTCTATTCACAGCTTCAACCTATCGCAATAAAAGTCCAATATATAATTTCCCATCTGTTTCTGTCTGAGAAATCTATATCACGTCATATCTTTTCTTAGCACTAGATTCCACATTTTTCATTCTGCCTCCGTCATAAAATATTGATTTCTATTTTCTCTGGCAAATTTTTTGTTCCTTGGATGATAATACACTATCATGGTTAATAATAAGCAAATAAATGTTTTTTATTTTTTGTCTCCCTTTGTAAAGGGAGAGGTATCCGCATTTCGCGGATGAGGGATTTATGGAGTTATTTTGTCCGTAAATCCTCCCCCACTTCGTGGTACTCCTCCTTTAAAAAGGAGGACAATATTTTCTATGTTAGTACATACTCTCCCGGTCTCTCTTGCGCTACGACACCTTTGATCTCGAGCATCGTCAGAAGCTGCACCATATCTTCAGGATTCTTGCCGGTGGTAATCGCAAGCGTTTCCAATGAAGTCCCTTGATCGTGAGATAACACCTCGACGAACAGGCGTTCTTCGTCGGTCAAATCGATTGATGTCGATGGTCTGGAAAAAATATCTCTTGAAGAAAAATGTTGATGGAGAAAATATTTGAGATCGACTACGGGCTTCACCTGCCCCGTTTCCATGAGATGCAAAATGCCTTGGCTCGTCG
>CAZJMP010000062.1:0-5250 GCA_964547365.1 uncultured Candidatus Peribacteria bacterium
GGATTTCCTACGGATCTGCAATCGATCTTCGGAACCTTGTTGACTCAGGCAAAAGGAGTATCAAAAATATTTGAGACCTTGTATGAAGGAAGATTTAATTATCTGACAGAGCTTGAAAATTTATGAGCCAAAATAGAGATTCTTAATCCGCATGAAGCGATCGTCATCGGTCCGAATAAATTGAGAGGAGGGTATGTCTCTTCCACGGATCTAAGATGTGGAGGTGCGATGGTCCTTGCGTGAATCATGGCACAATGAACCACGAATATCATGAATGAGGATATTATTGCGAGAGGGTATGATGATATTGTCGCAAAATTACAGAAGATTGGAGTTAAGATACAAGCAGTATAAGAAGATTGAAATATTGAAAGATTGAAACATTGAAACCTGCCCATCCGGCAGGCGGGGATTGAAACATTAATTTTTCCATTCTCCATCTTTCCATTCTTCCATTTTTTTTGTTTTAAAATTTCCTCTTGATTTTAAAAGTAATATAAGTAATCATTGTAATACAAGTATTACTTTTTTTACATTTTTTTCTGATGTTATGGTAGATCCAATGACTGATCATCATATTTATGGAAGTGTCACCGTAAATACTAAATGACAAATCATTATCCCAAAGGAAACAAGAGATGCTTTGGGAATCAAGGCAGGAGATAAGCTTCTCGTAACAAGTAAATGAACGTGTGCAATATGACTTATCAAAGCGAGTAATATCAAAGAATTCATTGAAAAAGTTCAGCTTAATATCGATTAATTTTTATCTTTTTATTACTGTAGAGCTATGAGTAAAATCAAGCGAATCGTCATTTTCACGTTGTTTATGGATATCTTATGACTGACTGTTGTCATCCCTGCGTATCCCAATCTTGTGACCTATTTCCAAACGGATTATTTTATGATTTCACTCGGAACAACGCTTTTTGCGTTATTTGGACTCTTTTCTAGTCCTATCTTATGAATGATGTCCGATAAATATGGAAGAAGACCCGTATTGTTGATCTCTGTTTTGTTTACCTTTTTGAGCTATGTGATCGTCGCATTGTCGTGAAATATCTATATCTATTTATTAGCGAGGGTTGTTGCTGGTATGGCTTCAGGAAATGTCTGAGCTGTCCAATCCATCCTCAGTGATATTTCTGCAGATCATAAAGAGCGTGCTGCAAATTTTTGATTGTTCGGTGCAGTGTTTGGTATCGGGTTCATTATCGGTCCTGCGATCGGAGGTCGGTTGCTAGGATATGGAGTCAAAATACCGTTTATTGTCAGTGGAATATTGGCATTGGTGAATCTTGCATTCATTTTCCGAGGAGTCCCCGAAACCAGTAAATTTCTTGATAAAGCGAAGAAGATACGTCTTGGAATCGTTCATGTCTTCAAAGATATGTTTGTCTCCAACGAAAAGAAATACTATTTCGTTTTCTTGCTCGTCAATCTCGGTATCATGATTTATCAGATGTCATTTACCTTATTCCTTTCTCAACGTTTTGGCATTTGAGGAGAACAGAGTGGATATATCATGGCAGTGTTTTGACTGATTATGGTCATCAACCAATGACTTTTGTTAAAACCGTTTTGGCTCAAGAGATTCACTAACAAAAAATTAATTAGCATCAGTCTCTTCTGAATGATTCTCTGCTATCTTTGAGCGTTTATCTTTTCATGAGCGATTCCAGTGATTATACTTGTCGCTTTGAGTAGCGTGTTCGGATGAGTGTTTCGTCCAGTCTTCCAAAATATGATGCTAGGAAATAGACAAGATGTCTGAGTAGTGAACGGTAATGTCTCAGCATTATCCAATCTTGCAAATATTTTCTGACCACTTATCGGCGGATATCTTATCGATCTTAATATCTCTCCGTTTGGTTTGGTTGCCTTGCTTATCGCGTTTGGCTATCTCTACGCAAAAAAACATCTTCATAGTCACGTAGCGTAATCGACTTGAAAAACGAGGACAAGAACATACATTGATTGAGAATTGAACATTGAGAATTAAAAATTTTATATTCTCAATTGTTAATTTTTAATTGTTAATTCAGTAATATGGTATTGCGTCCCGGAGGATTCCCAGAATATAGTCCTGCAGAGCAGTTGGTGTTTGATAAAGTAAAGAAGATTATCGAAGATACGTATCGTCAATATGGTTTTGCTCATATCCAGACTCCGGCAGTGGAGGCGAATTCCGTACTTCTTGCTAAGAATGGTGAGGATACAGGAAAGCAGATCTTTTGATTGTATGGATTGGCTCAATGAGCTGAAGATACAAAAGAATATTCACTTCATTTTGATCTGACCGTACCGTTTGCAAGATATGTTTTGGATCGAGAAAATGAATTGACGTTTCCTTTCAAGCGTTATCAGGTACAACCCGTTCGAAGAGGAGAAAGATCACAGAGAGGAAGATTCAAGGAACTTTGGCAATCGGATATTGATGTTATCCGACAAGAGACAGAAAAGCCGATCATAGGTAAAAATCTCTATTATGATGCAGAGATGCTTATCGTCATAGCGAAAGCTTTACATGCGATCGTACAAAAGTTTCTCGGTGAAAAACCTTTCACGCTACATGTGAATAATAGATATCTGCTTGCGGGATTTTTTTCTCAGTTCGATGAAACTATTGTCCCTCAGCTCTATAGCTTGCTTGATAAATATTACAAGATAGGCGCTGATGTGTTTGCTAAGGAACTTGCTCTGCTTGTTTCAAAAGATGAAGTAAAAAAAATCATTGATTTTGTTCAGACTGATTTTGATCGCTTACAACCTGATCTTGTCGATAACGATCTCTATCGCAGAGGATATGCAGAACTCAAGGAAGTCCTTGGATATGTATCATGACTTAATCAGAATGACAAATATACTATTGTCCGGGATCCGTATATTATCAGAGGATTAGATTATTATACGTGAACCGTCTATGAGACGTTTTTCGATGACGATATCGCGTTGTGAAGCATCAGTTCTGGAGGCAGATATGAAAATCTCACCGGATACATCAATCCCAAGAAAAACAATTATTCTTGAGTAGGATGAAGCATCTGACTGTCAAGGATGGTATATCTGATATTGGAGACTATGAAACCTCAGCATACTACGGCGACAGAATATCTTTTCATTCATTTCTCTGAAACCATAAAAGATATCTCTATGCTTGCATCTCTATTCATCGATGAGGGAAAAACAGTAGAGATTTATCCATCCGCTGATAAGCTCGGCAAACAATTTGCATATGCTGATAAGAAAGGCATTCCGCATGTTGTTATTTTCGGTGAAGGGGAGAAGGTGTTGAAAAGGTATAAGATCAAAGATATGAAGACAGGAGAAGAAAAAGAAATCAGTCTCTAATTATATTTTTTTATGAAAAAAGACCCGGAAAAACCGGGTCTTTACATATTACGAAGAGAGTCCAATGAGAACTAATCCTCCATAAAATAAGATGTAGAGGATAGCTATACTTATTGCAAGTATTCTCTCGGGATGTTTTCCTGTCTGAATTTGTTGTTCCATGGTTGACTTTTTTTTATTTTATCTGATATATCTAAAATGGAGAAGAAATCAATAATATTTTTTGAATTGCTTGATTTTATTCTGACTATTGATACATTTTACCATTGAACGATGAAAGCCCTTTGGGCGATAAAATGATAAAATGATAAAATGATAAATTGATACGTATTTATCGCAAAGCATTTATCGGGCGTAGCCCATTTATCGTGAACGTAGTGAACTTTTATCTTTATTGTAAAATATGTCATTGCTTCAGTTTGTCGTAATGCTTGCTGCGGTTATATTCATCCTTTTTGGTGTTGATCTCTACAAACGCAAGAAGATGAATATCCTGCATTTTGTCGTGTTCATCATCGGTGGCGGTTTGATCGTGGTTTTTGCATTGAATCAACAATTGCTTAATCAATTCGGTCAATTTTTTGGGGTAGCGAGAGGTGCTGATCTGCTTGTTTATATCTCTCTTATCGTGTTGTTCTATTTCTATATCAATGCCCTCAATAGACAGACCAAAGATACATTTCAACTGACTAGACTTATTTCGCAGATTGCTATCGATAAAGGATATGATGAGAATAAGGAAAAGATGCTTCATCGGAAGAATGCTCATGAAAAAGATGATTTCATTTTCAATGTCAGAGTATATAATGAAGAAGCTTCAGTGGTATCGTGAGTGATTGATGATATTATTGCCGCAGGATTCAAAAAAATAGTGCTTATCAGTGATGGTTCTTCTATTGTATCTACGTTATATGAGAAGCAGCGTCAATATCATGATGCCATGATAATAGTTCTCACCCATACCATCAATAGATGAGGTGGAGCAGCTAATCAGACAGGATATAATTTCATCAAAAGATATGGAGATGAGTTGAAAATCAAACGATTCGTCGGATTCGATTCGGATGGACAGATGGATGTCAAAGATATGGAAACGTTCATCAAACATATTCATCAGGATGAAAAATTGGGGCTGGATCTGGAAAACAAAAGACCTGATCTGTATCTATGATCAAGGTTTGTTGCAGGGGGAAAAAGTGAAAATATTCCGTCTATGAGAAGATTCATCCTTCGTATAGCGAAATTGGTTACGAGGATTTTCTATGGCACTACGGTTTCTGATCCTCATTGTGGATATAGAGTTATTTCGCTCCCCGCATTGAGAAAATTTGTGCTTACTGCTGATGGTATGCATTATGCCAATGAGGTGAATGAACAGATCAAAAGACATCATATGAAATATACTGAAGTCCCTATCCATATCAGGTATACAGAGTATAGTTTGAAAAAATGACAGAAGAATTCGAATAGTTTGAAACTTGCTGCTGAGATGATTTATAAAAAAATATTTTTTAGATAAAACATTAGCTTAAAGATCAAAGCATCATAAAGTAACTATAGGTTATGATAAAACAATTCTTACATTATTCATTATTAATTTTTAATTGTTCATTAGTTTTAAAAAAATGATTGATTTGAAAAAAGTGCGTGACGATATCGAAGGATATATAGCGATTTGCCAGAAAAAAGGGAAACAGATCGATGTCGAAGCTGTGCTTGCAAAAGATGATCAGAGAAAAGAGCTTCAGCAAAAAATCGATGCGATGAAGTTTCAGCAGAAAGAGTTGGCAGCGAAAAAAGACTATGAAGGAGCTAAGGCCTTGAAAACTGATATTCAGTGACTAGAAGAACAATATGAAATAGTCGTCAAAGAGCTGAATGCTGAATTATTGAAGATGC
>CAZJMP010000063.1:0-5184 GCA_964547365.1 uncultured Candidatus Peribacteria bacterium
TCCAAGTGCAGTAAAAATAAGAAGATTTTTTTCTGAAATCCTTCGTTTCTGTGCGATTGCCTTGTATTTATCAATCCCTCGGACAATAAAGGTAAAGAGGTTAATAAGGAGGAAATATCGTAGGATAAGCGATGCCCGTGTCATTTTTATCAATTCAGAATATAAAGCCACGCCATAGACAGGCAAGTATAGAATTCAGAATAAAATGTAGTTTTCTCATCAGAGTTTTCAATGTAAAAAAGAGGGGGATTTTTTGACAAAAAAAGTTTTCTGAGTATACTTGCATGGACACTTTAGATGATAGATAACCGTTAATGCTAATCAGACATATAAAAAATCCGTTTTTAAACTATATAGTGCTCATTAGTGTTTGTATAGGCACTTTTTTATATACCAACGCATTTGCAGGGCAGACGGACAAAGACGCATTGCTCACTATTCCAAGTGGCATATGATTCAATGGACCTGTGTATGTAATTACCCCACAAGATAGCAATAAAATGCTTGTATGATGAGAATTTACCTGATACAATTGATATACTACAAACAAAATAGTTCGTTTATATACCGACGGAAGAAGAGATGCCACTTTTGATATCTGATCCGGATTTAATGATGCTATCAGAGCGATAGTGATTCAAAACGATGGGAAAATTCTTGTTTGATGACATTTCACTAATTATAATTGAACGGTGGTAAATAGGATTATACGTCTCAATACCGATGGTAGCATAGACACTAGTTTCGTTATATGAAGTTGATTCAATGCCCAAGTCAGAGTCATAGCTCTACAAAATGATGGAAAAATTCTCGTCTGAGGAGCTATCACTAACTACAATTGAACGACTATCTATAGAATCGCTCGTTTGAACACCAATGGGGCCATAGACAGTTCTTTCAATGTTTGACTAGGATTCAACAACAACATCAGATCCATAGTTTTTCAAGATGATGGAAAAATCATTCTTGGATGATGATTTGTCGTCTACAATTGAACGACTACCAACAGAATAATTCGCGTCAATCCAAATGGAAGCAGAGACAATACCTTTATTATCTGATCAGGATTCAATGAACAAATCAATTCCATTCTTCTTTTGTCAGATGGGAAAATTCTTGTTTGAGGATTGTTCACTGGATACAATTGAACGTCTGTAAACAGGATAGCACGTCTCAATACCGATGGTAGCTTAGATACGACTTTTGATATTTGAGGTTGATTTAACTCTCAGGTCGTCTCTTTTGTTATTGATGATGAAAAAATCATTGTTTGATGAACATTTACTGGGTATGATTCCACGATAGCAAATAGGATTATACGTTTACATACTGATGGTAGTACAGATACCTCATTTAATTTTTGAGTATGATTTGACAATGCAGTAAGATTCCTTAGCCGTCAACCTGATGGCAAGATACTTGTCTGAGGTGATTTCACCACATACAAGTGAGCGTCATTTTGATGACTTATCCGTTTGAACGGGAATAGTCATATTTCATTGCTAGATACCGACAATGAAGATGTTGTACGTGCAGAATTCATCAGCAAATGATACACCCTCTCTGGAGATATACTATCTTGATCTGCACCTATGGTATTTGTAGATACGCTATGAAGAGTACCCACACCGCTTACCCTAAAGAACAACAATATACTACTGACATTGCCCCAGGACCTGCATATAAAAAGAGCATCTAATCATGCTAACTATACATGAACATTTTTTCCTCCGACCCCTATCCCTGTAGAAAATACCCCGAACGCAGATTTTGCTTTCAGCGTATGATCTGACCAAACATCATTGGAACTTAGTAACTGAGTAGCTACGCTCTCTGCACCGGTCGTATGAAAACATGCAGGAGACACAATGTATATCTATTATTCTGAAGACAATGGAGACACATGGCTTCCTCACACAGAGACACATGTTGTCGCCTATAACGATCAAGCATATGTCACCTTTACCACCCCACACTTCACGGATTTTGCTATTTGATCCTATACTTGAACTTTTATCATCGATAATGACGCAACATCTACAACAACAGGAACCGTTGCTTTGGATATAAACGCTCCATGAGCAATCAATATGAGATTCTCCAATGATTGAATATCTTGGTCTAGTTGGGAAACTTATACTACTAGCAAAACCTGGACACTCAGTGCGGGGTATGGAACAAAAATCGTCTATGCTCAGTTCGATATCGATGGTGATACTATGAGCGATGTACAAACAAGTGATGAGATATCATATACTATTTCTTTTTGTCCTCCATGAGCATATTGCGGTGATATTACCCTTAGAATCGATTCTCTTACTGCTCAATGCGTGTACGGTACTAGCGTCAATCTCGGTTTGACCTGATTCTCTTACTCAGCTCAATCACTAATTACATGATTCCTTGCTCAAGGTAACTCTCCTCGATACTGCCAAGATACTGAAGGTGATTCTCAACGAGCTTTTTCTGTTCAAATGCTTACTGATCTTATCAACACTTCCAATCCTTCGTATTTTATTCCGGAAAATAATGTTCTTATTTCTAATCCTCAAGCTACCGCTATCTCTTGATCTTGCACCCCTGACACTATCTCAAATACATTAACTCCTATAGGTACTGTTACTCAACTTTTCGGTAAGGCTTCAGCTATCACGGAAATATGTACTATCATAACTGATAATGTAGGTATCCAAGTCAATATTCCTTGAGGACAACAAATTGGTGCCTATTCAGGTACTCTCCAAATTAGCTATGATGCTACTCTAGGTAATGGTAGTTTAGATTAAGATACTATTTCTACATACAAAAAAATCCTCGGAGAATTTCTGAGGATTTTTTTGTATATTTACATATATTATTATTTCCTTTTTTGCTTTGTTTCTGAAGTCTTCTTTGTGGTATTTACGATAGTCCATACCAATCGAATCGCTAAGATACCCATAATAATTTTGAGAATAGTTTGTCTATTGTCTGTATAAGCGTACTTGATATCATCTCGTCGACCATAATTGTATACATCTCCAGTTATCACTATCTTGAGTGGGAAATGTCTTGCCATCCTCACTCCTAATACGTCATTTGGTCATTTGAAATATGCACCACTCAGGAAGAATCAAAGACATCAATACATGTCTCATGTGGCAGTACTTTTAGGTATCCTAATATTAGCTATCTGAGTAAATGTTCATCCACTCCCAGGAAGATGCAAATCCGCATTTTCTAAGGTAATGTATTTATGAAAATTATTGTTCTTGTCTGCTAAATCTCATTGACACAGCTGTTTACCAACTTCATTTATAAGAGATTCAGTAAATCATAACGTCAAATCTTGATCGCTAGCAGAAGCATTTGCCATAGTTATACATAGTTGCTTTGATGATCCAGGCCTCATCTGTATCGTAAGATATGAATTTATCTTATCCCCTTGGATCTCATCGTTACAATAATGTACAGCTATCTTATACATATCCTCCATAACATTCGGATCAACACTAGCCATCACATCATCAGCGATCACTGTTCAACTTTCTTGTACAATATTCTTTTTGTCTTCCGCATATGCCGATGGCAAAGATAGAAGGACAGACAATATCCCTCATATTATCAATATATTTTTTACTTTGATCATAAATGTTTTTTGATTTAGAAAATAAAGATTACACTACAGTAGGCTTCTTCTTAAACCTAAAGGGAAGGATTTTGATGATAATAAATACAAGCACGATTAGAGCAATTATACTTGCCCATGAGAATATATATATATTGCCCGAATCTTTCTGTGTTTGTCATTTAACGATAGACTCGTCCAATCATTTTGCATCAAACGCAAAACTTGGTTTACTAACAATATTTAATTTGACAGAGAAGAAACCCTTATAAAAAGGCAAAATACCTACATTAGCCGTAAACTCTCAAGTTCCGTTGACAGCAACTGTCTTTGTAGGCGTAGTGAATTCTTTCTCAAATCACAATATATTGTATATCTTACCTGTTATTATAACCTCCTGTTCTACATTTCATTTGTTTTCTACTATAAACGATACGTTAAGATTATCTTCCTGATCCATGTTTGCTTTGATCTTGTTGTTGGTAGTAAAGGAACCTCCTCTATTTGCTATAAGTCTGATATCATTTTTTATATCTGTCATTTTACCTATAAATATTTTCAATGGCAAAGTCCTGCTTATGAGAACTTCAAATATAGATCATTTAGTTTGATGAGCAGATCCTTTTACTGTATAGGATACACATCCATATACCGTGCCTGTCATACCTACAGGTACACGTATCCTTTCTGTAATAGTCTTTGATTCTCCTGATCCTATCTCAATATCTTTCGGTTCAGGTTTAGTGAAAATTGCAGAAAATGAATTGTCGGCAGAAACTCATCCATTACACAATTGCCTTCAGATGTTGTTTATAATCGATTCTGTAAATCCATATGTGACAACATATTCTTCGCTAGATTTGTTTTTTAACGTGAAACAGAAATCTTTTTCTTCTCAAGAATCCAGCATAAAGTCCTTATACGAATCATCACACAAAGTAAGTGAAATATCAGAAGCATCAGCTTTGACAACAGTAAATGCCCCGAACATAGCGAATGATAACAATACACTAAGCATTAATTTTTTATACATACTTTTATTTCGTAAAAAACTAAAATAGTTGGATATGTACATCCACAATAACATCAGCATACATAGTTATATCAGATAAGTATACAACTCTTGCTTATGTACTTTTTTATGGATTTTCTTCTTTTTACCGTTAAATATCATATATATATCTTTTTACAGCACATATTTCATTGACATTTTTACCTTTTATACTTAAGAGAAATGAATTCTAATCACCTATACCTATTATACAGATAAAAATTCATACCCAAAATTTGACAGATATTTTTTTTTGATTATACTTATATCGTCACAACGAAGCCAATGATCATTAACAATCATATCATGATGTATTATATAGTCTAGGACGCCCTATGATATGGATATTTCATATCGAGGATTTTATATTCTATATTTGAAACACAAATGAAAAACTTGATTAAAATCGGAGCTCTTTCATTGGCTCTTATCGCTACTGTATTCATGTTGAATACAAACGCTCAAACAACTGATTCTGGAGATGTACAGTTGGAAATCGAACCTCTTGCAGCTACATGTACTTATG
>CAZJMP010000064.1:0-5122 GCA_964547365.1 uncultured Candidatus Peribacteria bacterium
GGGATATGATAAAAATGTCTCCTGGTGCGGATAATCTCCCTTGTTGAGCTGATGGCATTATCCCTATGCATTGTAAAACAAGCTTACCTCTTCCTAGTGTCGAGATGGAAAATCTGGTTATGCAAAATCTGGAAGGAAGGGATATAGAAAAACTCAAATGAAGATGCGGTAAATTGAAATGCTCATTGATCTATGAACTGGAGACCTATATCGAAGAAAGCAAAAAATTCCCTCCTAAGTGAGCATATGTGGAAAACAAATGAAACGAGGTTTGTGGAACAGTTGCTTCGTTTAATATCATGAATGGAGATGTTACAGTGAGGACCAAAGATGGGGTGACGGTAAGAATCCCATATACTACCATCAAAAAAGTGAAATTACCTTCTAAGCCTGAAGAGGCTACGGTGGAAGTCACTCCATGACAGAAACCTGAAGAAAAAAAATCATATGATCATACAAAACCATATCCCTCAAGACCAACAGCTAACAAGTAATTTTATTCTGTTATCGATTCGTGATGTTAAAGATATCAGTTCTGTTATGGATGCTTTTGACCATTATCCTCATTACTTTGCCTGTAGGATTGCTTTCGTTTTTCTTCTCCAAAAAAATATTCAGGAAACTGACTCATGTTCTTTGAAAGATAGATACGTTTGATGCGTTGATGAGATTCAAGAGAGAAATGGTCTATTTGTATAGAAAAAAATTCACTACGCTCAAACATCGTGTCAATGAAGAAAAAATAGAATATATCAAACATGACGAGCAAGCTTTTCTCAATACCATAGAGGATATCATCAAGCCCAAAGCTTCTTCTTCCAATCATCCTGAGACAGAAGTCGTGATTGATGATGAAGAGTGAAGGATGACGTTGATCAAAAAAAGGAAACTCCTAGAAAAAATTATCTATGAAGCGCTTGGTTTGAGGAAGGAAGGTAAACTTGATGAATATGAAAAGAAAATCATAGAAGGCTTGGCTATCGATCCTAACGATAAAGATTTGAATAAACTTTTGGCTGATCTCTATTTCACTATGGGTAATCACAAAAAAGCGTTGCCTATCCTCAAAAAGATCGTAGAGATGGATCCAAATGATCATAAGGCTATCCGGCAGATCGGTGAGATCTATCTGACTTCGTGAGATTTTGATGTCGCTGAATTGCTTATCCAGAAAGCTATCGGTATCAATCCTACCAATCCGAAGTATTATATCAGTATGGTGGAATTGATGTACAATACCGATAGAAAACATGACGCTATCGTGGAAATGGAGAAAGTCATCAAGCTCAGACCCACAAATTCCGCATATATGCTTACATTGGCTGATCTCTATCAGGAAGTGAACGATATGGATAATGCAAAAAAATATTATTTCAGGGTCCTCGAATACGAACCATCAAATGAAAAAGCTAAGAAAAAATTGAAAGAGCTTGTCGTGGAATAAAGAATAGGCGTAGATTACAGATAATGCTAAAAACAAAAACATAAACATCAAATATAGTCTGATAGTTTTATGTTTTTTTTTGTTTCTTATGCTTGCTTCCTATTATCAAGTACTCAAAGAACTTATTGCAATGAAAAGCGTCTCTGTCAATGCTGATCATAGGGATGATATCGAAAAGATAACGATATATCTCAATGCTATGCTCCAGGATAATGGCTTCGTCTCTGAAATCGTCCATGGATATGGAAATCCTATCGTTTTAGGCAAATATTTCGTAGATAAATCATTGCCGACGATGCTTCTTTACTGACATTATGATGTACAGGCAGCGAATGAGGACGGACGGAATAACGATCCCTTTTCTTTGTATGTCGGCAAAGAAAAAATCTACGGTAGAGGAGTTGCGGACAATAAATGACAATTCCTTATTCATCTTTTGACGATATTTGATCTTATCAAGACAAAAAGGCTGGGCTATAATGTTACGGTCTTGTTTGAGGGAAATGAAGAGACCTGATCTCAGTATATAGAACATTTTATGTCTGATCATAGACAGACACTTCTCTCTGATTTTTGTCTTATCTCCGATTCTTATGTCCTAGGAAATACTCCGTGCATCGATGCAGGATATAGATGAGGAGTCAATGCAAAACTTAAGATCATCACTGCAAAGACCGATTTACATTCCTGAATTTATGGCGGAATCGTTCCGAATGCCATTCATGAAATGAATAAGATACTCGGCAAACTCTATGATATCAACAATAAGATAACTATTCCGTATTTTTATTATGATGTGGAAGATGTCGCTTTTGATGTCCTCGTGAAGAATAAAAAAATGAAGACTGATGAAAAAAAATTGATGACTGATTTTTGACTCAAGACGCTTCTCAAAGACAAAGAGACGGATCTTCTGACTCAGATTGGACTCAGACCTACCATACAAGTCACATGAATCTCGGGCTGATATGTCGGTGATGGATTCAAAAATGCTGTACCTAACGTCGCTCATGCCCATATCAATTTCAGGATAGTGAAAAATCAAAATGCCAGAAAAACTATCGCCGCTTTTGATCAATGGTTACAGACAACATTGCCTCAGTATATAGACTATGAATTGGATGTGGATGCTATGTATGATCCGGTGAAAGTGGATACTAATCATTTTACCATCAAAAAAGCAGAAGCGGTATTGCAACAGATATTCTGAAAACCTGTTTTCTACAAATATTCATGATGATGATTGCCTATCGTCGATGTCTTGGAGAGAGTGCTCAATACAAAACCCGTACTTATCCCTTTGGTAAATGAAGATTGTAATGCTCATGGAGTCAATGAAAATTTCAATATCGACCTGATCGAGAAATGATTCCAATTTGCTTATGGATTTTTTTCTCGCAATTAATATAGTGAAACGACTTTAGCTCTTAATGACTGAGATGAAAGCTGTTATTGTGGCTGCATGATTTGGTACGAGAATGCTCCCTATCACGAAGACTATCCCCAAAGAAATGCTTCCTGTGGGAGATAAGCCTATTATCCAATATACGGTAGAGTGACTTGTAGATGCAGGAATCACTGATATCGTTATGATCACTTCCCAGCAGAAGAAAGCATTGGAGGATTATTTTGATAAGAATTACGAGTTGGAAGATATTCTTCAAAAAAAAGGAAAGCTGGAGCAATTGAAACTCATAAACGCTCCCAAAGAGATGGCGAAATATACATTTGTGAAACAACTGGAAATGCTTGGTACCGGTCATGCACTGATGCAGGTAGAACACCTTATCTCTGATGAATATTTCATGGTTATCTTCGCTGATACTATTTATCCTCCGGAGACGTTCGCCTCGATGATCAAAAAATTTGAAGAGACCCACAGTCCTATCATAGCTATTCATGAAGTTCCTAAGGAAGAAGTATATAAATATGGTGTTGTGCAACTTGAAGGAGAAAGGGTCGTTGATTTTGTAGAGAAACCAAACGTTGAGGATGCTCCATCCAATCTTATTCGGAATGGCGCTGCTATACTCCCAAAAAAGATTTTTTCTTATCTGAAAAATATCCAGCACGACTCGAGATCATGAGAGCTCAATCTTCCTGATGCTATCAAGGGTATGCTCAAGGATACTTATGTCGTATCATTGATATTGCGTCCATATCTTGATACCTGAAGTCTTTTGTGACGATTGGAGGCCAATGAAAAATTCCTACGTAATGGCAAACTCTTTGATTAGTGTCAAAATCTTGTTGAAATATTGTTAAAAATGCAGTTCTCACCTATATTTTATAAAAATAGACTTGCATATTGTTTCTGTATTGATAAACATTCGCTTACGCAAATGATAAAATGATAAAAGCTTTGCGATAAAATGTATTTATCAATTTATCATTTCATCGCCTGAAGGGCATTTATCGGTTTTATTTTATTTTGAAGCAGAATGGTGAGCTTGGAAAATATCAAATTACCTCCACATAATATCGATGCAGAAAAAGGTACGCTTGGCGGAATCTTGATGGATAACGAATTGATGTATTATTATGATGGTTTAGGACTAGTTCCTGAAGATTTTTATCATAAGGAACATTTCTATATCTATCAATGAGTCAAGAAACTTCGATGATCACGCAAGACGATAGATGTCGTCACTTTGGCTGATCAGCTTACCAAGGATGCAGTGCTTGATACGATAGGAGGGACTGATTATCTTTATGAACTCTCTAGTTTCTTGTTGAGCACTTCTTCTTGTGCTGAGTATGTAAAGATTGTGAAAGAGAAATCCGTATTGAGAAATATTCTCAAGACTTCACAAAAGATCATAGGCGATGTCTATGAACAGAAAGATACGCTTCAGGTGCTTCAAGATATCGAGAAGAGAGTGTTTGACCTTACTCAAACCAATGTAGCTGAAAAAGTCCATTCCATCTGAGAAATATTGAATAGAAGAATAGAGGAGTATATGGATATCGTTGATCACCCTGAAAAAGCGCATGAAAGGAAGGTGTTTTCATGATATCATGGGCTTGATGATTCGCTTGGATGATTTAAACCTTCTGAACTTATCATCCTCGCTGCCCGTCCAGCCATGGGTAAAACGGCGTTTGCATTGAATATCTTGAAAAACATGGCGATCGATCAGAAAAAAAGCGTTGCATTGTTTTCACTGGAAATGAGCTCTGAACAGATAGCCGATAGGGTTTTGTCTATGGTTTCCGGTATCCCTATGCGAAAGATATCAAAATGACAGTTGGACACTGAAGATTTCACCGTAATGGGTGAGGCGATGGAAGTGCTTTCTGAAACCAATATTTTCATCGACGATAAATGATCTACCACTATCCCTGAATTGAAATCAAAAATCAGGAGATTGAAAATAGAGAAGAATGCTTTGGATCTCGTGATTATCGATTATCTTCAGCTGATGAGCTGATCAAATTCATGATATTCCGGCAATAGAGTCCAAGAAATCTCTGAAATCTCCAGATGATTGAAAGAACTTGCGAGAGAACTTGAAATACCTATTATGGCATTGTCGCAGCTGTCGCGTGAAGTGGAGAAAAGAGTGGATAAAAAACCTCAGCTTTCTGATCTGAGAGAATCGGGTGCGATCGAACAGGATGCAGATTCCGTAATCATGCTCCATAGAGAAGATTATTATGATCCTGATACCGATAAAA
>CAZJMP010000065.1:0-5062 GCA_964547365.1 uncultured Candidatus Peribacteria bacterium
GAGAGAAACAGTAATGCCATAGAGTGAACTGGTGAAATAAATTTTTTATAGTGAATTTCCTCATCCCAACCTTCTCCTTCAGAGAAGGAGCAGTGACCATCCCCTCTCTGAAGGAGAGGGGGTAGGGGGTGAGGAAAATTACAGCGCAAAATTAGTCGTGACCGCCCGCATCAGCACATAATGCAAGAGGATCGCAACTACTATGATGAGCAACAATCTGCCGATGTTTTTGTTCCTGAAATATCTCGCAGCGAAGATGACCATGCCTCGAAGTCCTACGCTCATCAGCATATACGACAAACCAAATTGGTTGACCGAGAACAAGTAGATCTCGTTCGCGAGCGTGTACACGCCGAGCAGACATATGACTACGAGCAGCACGAGTTCGGCGATATCGTAGAGCGATCTCAAGATCCCTGACACGTTAGAGAATTTCAGGAGAATATCTTTTTGCAGGAATTTCCGATAGATGGCGGACGGACCAAAGGTCGCGTAATCCTGGTTCTTGAGCGATATTTTGGTATGCAACACCTTGAGGATCTTTACGTTCTCCATCCTCTCGAGCTCTCTCTGGACATCGATAGTGGTCACGAGCGACTCGTTGGAGATGGTATCGTTGGCGTCTTGGATACTGGTATAATAGTCGTCGTTGATGCGTTCCATCATCGTAAACAATTCCTGGATCGTATCTCTGATCTTTTCGAAGTTAGTCCCCATGCGGAGTTTCTTGAGCTCTTCGACAAGCGAAGCGATCTTTTTGCTGTCTTGTATCCCGACAAGCCCGCCTGCTCTCTTGGTACATTCCTCCATTTTCTGGAAGACCGTATCCACTATTTTTTTCGCTGATTCCAATTTCACGTCTTCATAGATTTTCCTCTCTTTTTCTTCCTGTTCGGCGATCTGTTTCCGGATCTCTTCCTTTTTTTTCTCTGCCTCTTCCTTGGCCGCGCTGACAATAGTGTCCATCTCTTTTTGGGATACCGATTTGGAAAAGCTGTTGATATGCTGGATATCGAATCCGATGAACGTAAAAAACTTTGCCGCCTCTTGGATGTCGGTATATTTGGTGACGATGTCTATATCTTGGAAATTAAGTGATATGGTAAAATAGATGTCGCCGAACGTTTTTTTATCTTCAGGATATTCCTTGATGGAGAGAATCAGGATATTGGTCTGTTCGAGAATTTTTCTCGCAAGCAAAGGAGCGTCTACACACACCAGCATCTCTACAGTATATTTCTGCTCTTTCTCTTGTTTTATACCATTTACGCTGAATGTCATCACGAAAAAGATTGGTAAAAAGCCATTTTTTCGGCTCATTATCCGCTTTTATATTGAATTTTCAACAAAAATCAATATAAGGACCCGCGTTAAATAACCAATTTACTCATTATAGTATGTACGATTTCTAGACAGACAAGGTAAACTCTAGACAATACACCCAGGGACGTCACCACCGTGTCCTTTTTTCTTCTACTGAGTTAACATCGTTTCGTCGTTTATTCGTTTTATCGTTTAATCGTTTCTTATGAAAAAACTTCTTCGGACCCTTGTGGTCATTATCCTCCTTTTGGGAGCATGATTCATGTACATCGTCAAGAATCCGGAACTTCCGATATCGCAAAAAATCCTCACTACGATCGGTCTCGATATGGCGAGTGAAGGCAAACAAAAAGCTATCGATCCCAATTGCACCAGCTACTTCGACGGATGCAACACCTGCATGGTCTCTGGAGGGATCATCGAATGATGCACCAAGATGTACTGCGAAACCATGGCTGAGCCGCAATGTCTCGAATACGCGCGGACCGGTATGGACCTCACGAATTGCATAAGCTACTTCGACGGATGCAATAATTGTACGGTAGAAAATGGCAGACCAAGCGCTTGTACGCTCATGTACTGCGAGACCCCAAGCGAACCTAAGTGTAATGAATACGCAAGCGGAGCTGAAAATACGGGAACAGTCGGCATGGCTAATCCTGCTTCCATCAATTGCGAAAAGAACGACGGAACACTTGAAATCGTCACGCAAGCTGATGGCGGACAAGTAGGTATGTGTACATTAAAAGACGGAACTGTTTGTGAAGAACGAGCTTTTATGAGAGGCGAATGCAAAGGAAAAAATACTGAAGAATGATCAACACCAGGCAGCGAATGAGAATGAACAGTCTGCACCATGGAATACGCACCGGTCTGCGCTAGCGTTCAAGTCGAATGCATCAAAGCGCCATGCCCACCGATCGAACAGACCTTCGGAAATAAATGCATGATGAACGCTAACAAACGCGCAACATTCTTACACGACGGCGAATGTACCACTAAGTAACAGCGTTTCATCGTTTAGCCGTTTTATCGTTTAATCATTTTTATGAAAAAGCTTCTCCGATTCCTCTTCATTTTATTGTTGCTCGGACTCGGTTTCTTATATATAGTAAAACATCCGGATCTACCCTTCTGCCAAAATATCTTGAAAACCATCGGACTCGAAAGACTGACGATCTCTGACGAACCGATCGCGATGGGAACGGGAACCTTCGCTTTGGACGAGATAGGTGCAACCTTCACGCTACCGCAAGGACGGGAATTGCAGTCTGCTCCTACGACCGGCGAAATGGAAATGATGTTCATCCTATCGACACCGGAAAAAGACAATAAGAAGTATCCTATATACATCCGTGGTGGATACAGCATCAGCAAAGATCCATTGGAGACGATCCAACAACTCCACAACGTACAGCTAACGACTACGGGGCAAACCTTCAAGGTTGAATGCGATGGCATAGGACCGAGCGCTTGCATGGGCATCTACAATGGAGGAAACGTCTATATGATAGGTTTCTCTGCTACGAGCGACCAACCGCAGCCTACCGACAAGCCTACGGAATTCGCAGTACCAAGATACGAGCAAGTGAAACAAGCCATCGATAATATGATCGCAAGCGTCGTTATCATCCCTATGACGGGAGCAGAATTGACCGGTAGCGAATTGACGGGAGATATAGTCACTTTCAAATGATTATCATTCCAGATCCCGACACAATGGACGGCAAAATCTTATGTAACAAGTCCTTGTTCGGATGGTAGTTGCGACCTGAAGGTTCTACGCATCGACACCGATGCAAAAGATCATTCATGATATGCAGTCTATGCTTTATTGAAGATAGATCCGCTTGATAAAAATTTCAAGAATGCAGGAAAATATGTAGATTCTTTTGATAATGAGCAGAATGTTCTAGTCGATCAACCAGAGAAAAAATTAGTCCAATTGGAATGAGTATCTGGATATTGAACATTTGTAGCAAAGATAAAATGAGATTTCTTTCTGATAGAGATATTCGATTTCACTTCGGAACAGCCGATGCCTACTGGTCGAGACGATATCCGACTTCCTTATGCAGACAGCGACCCTGCAGTGATGCAAGACATTATCAAAATCATAGAAAGCATTACAAAATAATTTCTACCTTCTACCTTTTACCTTCTACCTTTATTTATGCAACAAATCATCGGAAATTCATTCCTCGATCAATATTTCGATGAGCATACGATGTCCTTTCACGTCAAGGAAGGCCGTCCTATACTCAGAAAAAAATGAACGCCAGGAAATCGGAAACCGGTCGTCGACGAAAAGTCTATGAGCAAAGAAGAGATGAATGATATGATCGACAAGATCTATAAAGAGATAGATAACAGATCAGACGGCGTCATGGAGATCGATAGGAAATTGTCGAAAGTCCTCCAATTGGGTCCGTATAGAATAGTAATAGTGCATCCGCCATTGTCTGATGGTCTGGAAATGACGATCGTCAAACCGATCAAGAAGCTGACCATGGAAGACTACGGATTGGAAAAAGACGTCTTCGAATTATTGAGAAACAAAGCCAAAGGTATCTTAGTTTCCTGATCGCCAGGAAGCGGAAAAACCACCTTCGCGCAAGCGCTCATCGACGTCTACCATCAAGATCACAATATCATCAAGACTATCGAATCACCTCGTGATCTCTTGGTCAGCGATGACATCGTGCAATACAGTTTCACCTACGGAAGCCATGATGAAGTCAGAGATATCTTGTTGCTTTCGAGACCTGATTATACGGTGTACGATGAGGTAAGAAATAAATCTGACTTTGAATTATACAAGGACTTGAGATTGACAGGAATCGGCTTGGTCGGCGTTATCCACGCGACGAGAGCGGTAGATAGCATCCAGAGATTCTTGGGTACTATTGAAATGGGAATCATCCCGCAAGTCATCGATACGGTCATCTATATTGAAAAATGAGCCATCGCTGAAATCTACAATCTTCAGCTCACGGTGAAAGTCCCGGAAGGAATGGAGTCGGAAGATCTCGCGAGACCCGTAATAATAGTAACGAGTTTCTTGAGCAAGCAAGTCGAGTATGAAATCTATACCTTCGGAGAACAGATCGTCGTCATGCCATTGAATGGCATTGCTGAAGACGGCACCGCAACTCCTATCCAGAGTAAAGGCAAGACCGCCATGAGCGAATATGCCAAGCATACCATCACTCAGAAGCTGCAGCAATTATTGCCTTGCGACTTCTTAGTCAAAATAAAATGAAGCTCCAACTTAGCGCTCTACATCCCGGAGATGTACAAAGGCCGCGTGATAGGAAAAGCATGAGCTAACATCAACGACCTCGAAAAATCATTGGGCTTGAAGATAGATATCAAGAGCTTCGATGACCTACCGTTGCTTGAAGTGAAGACACAAGTCAGCACGCCAAAAAAGAACGCCAGGACCGATATCCTCTTCCCGAAGGACTATGCAGGCCAGAACATCTGCTTCCTCATCGGCGACGAGATCGCGTACTTCACGGCCGATGAAAGCGGCGTCGTGACCATCAAAAACAAAGAGCTCGTCAAAGCCATGGCCAAACGCTGATTCGTCATCGTAGATACGAACAAACTATAAGTGTCCCCTGATAGGGGGAAGGGTCCCGCCGATGCGGGTAGGGGGTTGGGTCCCCCGACTGAATAGCTTTTTAATTGTTTAGTGTAGAAACAATGAACAACTTCCATTTCGCAAAGATCATCG
>CAZJMP010000066.1:0-5019 GCA_964547365.1 uncultured Candidatus Peribacteria bacterium
CAGGATTGATGAGTATTCCAAAATTATATTTGCAGTACAATTTGAGTTGCGTACCAGAACTCGGCGTGATGCTAAAACTTGGATCAGCAGCAAAACTTGAAATACCCAAAATACTGAGCACACCAAGTACCAATGATAAAACGATTTTTGCTGACCTGTTTTTTTGCATATGGGCTATATTCATTATCGACTAAAAGTACCGTTAAAGAACATATCTGTTTTTTCAAAATTAACTCCTATGACACTGATATCTGATGCATTGATCGCTGAATCTCCATTTAAATTCCTAGGATCCAAGACATCGATTCATCCTCCGTATAATCCATCCGCAGTGACAATCGCTATATCGTTTCCATTGACCATATGATCATAGACGCCGACGATATTCTTGAGATCACCTGCTGATTGGTATCTTTTTCCGTCATCTTGTGATTCATTGAGTTGTTGCGTACCATACAAGTTCGTTCATGTCGTAAAATCCAAAAGTTCTCCTCCTATCCCTGATAAGGCAATACCGCTGAGATAAGATGCTAGATGTGATTGTCCTTTGAAGACGATATAATAACTTCCTGCAGGAGCATTGATCATCGCTTCTCCAGTTCCCGCAGCATTGAGCGTGAAAAGCGGACTGGTGGATATCAATGTTTTGGTAGCATCATATATTTTTATGACTCAACTGTTGGATCTGTTGGTATCTTGGTAGACACGGTTAGAAGGAAAAGCTTTGACGATGACGGGAACGCTGCTTGGATGTACGAGAGCATCTACAAAAACGCCTCTGCGGGGAAGTGTGTTCATATGGCTTGACTGATCGGTCGTATCGGCATTGAGTGTTACACAACCGTGATATCGTCAGCTATAATAGCGTGGAAATTGTACGGATATGTTTTTGGTTCCACTAGTGCTTGCCGCAAGCGTAAAGAGTGTTTTGTCTCCGGAAAGATACTGACCGACTTCCTGGGTCTCGTTTTCGCTGAGACAGGTTTTGTGAGCGAATGTATCGTTGGTCACTGCTCCGTCTACGAAACCGAGTTTATATGTCATACCAGAATATTCCTTGTTGGTGATGATCACAGTGAATCCTATTGTGTCGCCTCCCGTGATCTCTAGGGTGATGTTGTCGATTTCTTCCGTACCGGAAAGGACTGCGAAGTCGGAGAAACCGATCATGGTGTTGTCGGAACGCAAAAATGCCAAAAAAAGAAGAAAGATTCCACTTCCTCAGAGCAATGTATTGCGTATTCTTGTTCGTGACGACAACATCCGTAGTTCGCTGGTCAAAATAAATGTATATCCAAGTATATTCTAGGAAGGGATATTTGTCATTTTTTAGATAAAAATAGGGTGTTTTTTACAACCATTTGCGAAAAAAATAGATATAATAGTAATAAAAAAACTCCCCATGAAGAGGAGTCTCTAGAAAAAAAATCAGTCAGTTGAATTATTTGAATTTTTTCTGGAAAAATTGTATCAATAAGGTGACGAGAAATCATCCTACGAATGCATCGATAAATCCTCGTAGCAATCCTATGAAAGCTCACATGAGCGTAGCACCGTATCCGATATAGAATGTCTTCATGAAACTTACTAGGATAGCGCAGTATCACCGTAATCGAGCCGTGATGGCGAAAATGAATAGGCCGATCCCGAAATAGATACCCAAAGCAAGTCATACAGCAACCGGTGTCTTGAAGATTGGTTTCATGTGGAGAGAGGTAAGGTGATAAAATATTAGATTGATAATGATATAGCTAAGCGATGGCTATTTTCAAGGTATGATGGTTACTGTTGAAGTTATGATGTTCTTTATTATACTCACAGGCCGTTTATTTGATTTATTGTTTGTGATGAAAGACATCGAAATTTTAGCGCAACAACAGAAAATTTTATGAATCCCTGTGACTTCTAGAGGTATTTTACTGACATATGCATGTGCATTGTTCGCTCTACCGCTTGTACTTTCTTGACCCCAGATAGTGATCGGAAGTATAGTGAATTTTCTCCTTATTTTGGCTGCATTTCGCTACAAGGACACAAAGACCATACTTCTTTTGGTGACGCTTCCAAGTATTGCAGCTGTCGTGCATGGTATGCTCTTTGGTGCGGCCAGTTCGTTTCTTGTCTATATGCTGCCGGCGATTCGGATAGGAAATTACTTGCTTGTATATGTCATACAGCATGATGCAAATCATATAAAATGAATCCTTACCTGAGCTTTGGCAAAATCTATATTTCTCGCTATAGTGGCGTCGCTGTTGATCTATTCCTGAATCTTGCCAGCTATATTTTTGAAGGCGATGGGATTATATCAATTGCTCAGTGTGTTGATGTGAGGTGCGTGAGCGTTCGTTTTAAAAAATAAATTACCATAATGAAGACAAAAAGATATAGATTTCTATTCCGGTTTCCGAGGATACTTGCTATAGTGTTCATTCTCTTTATTAGCATGTTCGCATTGGATATTTTCTGAAATGGATATTCATTTTGGCAAACAGTAGTAGGGTTGCTTATCCACTTGATACCTACATGGATGTTGTTGATCGTCCTACTACTTAGCCGAAGAAGATATCCTCTCATATGAGCTATTGCATTTACATGATTTGCAGCACGATATACTACAATCAATGTGATAAGCTTTTTTAGAGCAACCCCATTTGAATCTATGCCACCGTATTATTATCTTCTTCGACCGCTTATCATCGCACTTCCTGCATTGGCGGTTGGAGTGATGTTCTTCTGCTATCGGAGGTTGAAGAAAAAGGGCCTTATATCCAAATAACGAATAGTATCGTTATGTGAAAACAAGTCGTAATGAACGTATCTTGTCATTGAGGATACGTTTTTTCTTTTTCCAAAGATGTTGATTTCATTCTGACAAGCGCTATATATACAGTAATCTTTTATCTTCTTTTTCTCTTGATGAAAAAAATCGCAAAGAAAAAAGTTGCTCCGTTGAAGACGGGATGAATAGTGAAAAAAACGCTCGCTTCCAAAATCGTGAAGAAGCCCAAAATGAATGTTTGGCTCAAGGTGCTAGGTATCGCAAACATTGTGGCATTTCTCGGTGTAGTGCTTGTGAATTATCTAGCGGTCACATTGCCTATCGGTGGCATGACGACGGGTGCGTTATCCGATTTGTATCCCAACTTATTCACTCCGGCAGGACTGACGTTCTCTATCCGGGGACTTATTTATCTAGCTTTGTTTGGATTCATAATTCGACAGATAGTCGATCTTTTCAAAAAGAATTCCCTCTGAATCACCAAGAACGTAGGGATCCGATTTCTTCTTTCCTGCGTCACCAATATCGGACGGATCTTCGCTCGGCATTTTCAGCAAATATTTTTGTCTGTACTTATCATGCTAGCATTCTTGATTGTCTTGATCGTCTTGGCAAGTAAAGTCCAACTTGGAAAAAAACTTTGAACGCGAAAAGAAAAATTGCTCGTGCAAGTTCCATTCAGTTTGTATCTTTGACGGATCTCTGTAGCTACGATCGCAAATATTTCCGCTCGACTCGTACATGTTCAACGAGGTATGCGAGGTATGACGCCTCTATTCCGGACTATCCTTATGATCATCATCGCAGCATTGCTTACGCTCATCACGCTGTACAAAAAATATAATGTTGTTTTCGCACTTGTCGTCGTTCGAGCATTCATCGGCATCATCATCAAGACCTTGGGAGCCGAAGTTGTCTACAGTCAAATCATCCGAACTTTGTGAGCGTGTATCGCCGTCATTACTGCAGCGATTGGACGAAGACGAGAAAAACGAATGAAGAACTAATTAACAAAAATAATGCTTAATGTTGAATGCTAAATGCTTAATGAAAGAATTGTCTACTTATAGACTATCGTATATTACAATAATTCATGTTCACAAAGTCCTACATTCAAAATTCAACATTCAAAATTAATTTGTATTTTATCTTATAAGTTCATGAATATGTATACTACCTATATCATTGTATGAATCATCGTATTCTTCTTGCTCTTGCTTTCTATCAAGATTGTCAGACCGAATACCGTCGCAGTCGTGTTGTTTTTAGGTAAGACGGGAAGAATTCTCAGAGAAGGTATCAATTTTATTATACCGTTGTTTGAAGGCGTTAAGCGTCAAAGTTTGGCGTTGATAAACCTGAGCGTCAAGGTCGACGGTATCACCAAAGATAATGTGAAGACCACGGTGAATATCAATGTAATCTATCGCGTGAAACAGGATGATAAATCCATAATTGATTCATTATTCAAAAACTCCAATGTCGTACAAACAATAACTTCATTGATAGAAGAACAGTTGAGAGCAAGGATTTTTGAATTCTCTCATGAAGATATTTTCGGAAAGAGGAACGAGATCGGCGACGAAATCAAAGAGACTTTATGTGTGAAAATGGCAGAGTTCGGTATGGAATTGGATAGTGTTCAGGTTGTAGATATTCAGCTTGATCAGAAAGTCGTCGAAGCTATGAACAACGTCGTCGCCAGCCAAAAAAATAAGGTCGCTGCGATCACGGAAGCGGAAGGACAGAAACAATCACAGATCCTTACTGCTGAAGGAGATAAGGAAGTGAAGAAATTATTGGGAGAAGGTATGGCGCTCCAGAGAGAGGCGATCGCAAAGTGATTCAGAAATTCTGTTAGCGACATAAAGGGTACAGATCCATCGCTTACAGGAAAGGATATTCTCGATTTTTTGCTCAATAGCAGTAGGATAGAGACACTCGAAAAGGTCGGACAATCCAATGCGAAGATCATTTACGTCAATGAAAACCTTGAAGGAAAATCAGCGTCCATGATCAATCATAATCAGTAAAAAATATTTCAAGTATATGAAAAAAACCATGGCCAAATCGCTGTGGTTTTTTCGTAAAATAACGATTTTCCAAAAGATTTTACGATTTTTTAAATGTGCTTTGTAATTAGTCTAACTCATCAAAACGTACGTGTTCTTGAAAAATTCAGTTTTGTTCTTTTTGATTCTCTATAAAATTGTCACTGTACAACAGAGAAAGAAAAA
>CAZJMP010000067.1:0-282 GCA_964547365.1 uncultured Candidatus Peribacteria bacterium
AGCTTGGCTGGTTCAAATCGCTCACTATTTTGCCTATAGAGGGGAAGGTTAAGAGTATCATAGCTTCTGATGAAGATGTAGGGACTAAATTTTCAGAAATACAAAAAATAGGATTCCGATGAAAAATCGTAAGCTTTTTGAGTCCGAGAACTGCAGAAAAAATCTATGATTTCGTCAAAGAGAAAAAAGAGATATTGGCAACAAAGACGACTAAAGAAGAACTTCAGATACTTAAAAGCGAAGTATTGACTTGAAAAGTCACAACACCCACAACGGACACAG
>CAZJMP010000067.1:382-4976 GCA_964547365.1 uncultured Candidatus Peribacteria bacterium
ATACATGAACAACAGACACAGATACATGAACAACAGACACAGATACATGAACAACAGACACAGATACATGAACAACGGACACAGATACATGAACAACAGACACAGATACATGAACAACGGACACAGATACATGAGCAACAGATGCATATACATGAGCAACAGATGTAAATGCATGAGCGGTAACTACTATGAATGATCCAGTAGATAAAAATAAAGAGAAGTACAAGAATAAGAAAGATGATAGCGATAAGACATCATCTATAGTAAAAGGCGTGGCAGTGTGAGTGTGATGAGGTATAGGATTTGAAGCAACTACAAGAAAAATAGAAAATGTTGCAAAGGCAAAAAATGTATCGCCTGATGTTCAGTGCAAGAAGATGACAGAATTTCTAGAAACCAATGCAGATGTCCTTGAGGCGCAAGCTGAGAACAATACACTCAATTATACAGAGAAAATGCGCAAAAACATGAAAAAATCTGCGAATGGGTTGAGGGATTTGTCTAAAAATATGGATAAAGAGAGTACTATTGCTTTGAATGAGCGGATAAAACTCAAGGATAAATTATCCATAGATATGCTGTCTAAGTTATGAATCAATAAAAACGTTTCCAATGTGTTGAATGATATTCTTAAAAATGACGCCCTGACAAAAAATATAGCGAATGCGAAAAGTGCTGATGAAATCAAGGTATTGTTGAAAGACGCAAAAATCATGGATGAGATGCCTGAAGATGTGCTGAAATTCCTTGCAAAGGCAGATGGTGTAGATGAATTATGATGAATGATCAAAATATTATCTCATACCAAGCCTTTGAGATTTTTGAAAGTAGCGAAAGCATTCAGGGTGGTAGGATTTTTGGATATAGCGTTCTTGGGTATAGATGTCTTCATCTTTAGTGAAAGTATGAAGGATGTGGAAATCGAGAGAAAAGTCAGTGAAATCAGGGCAAAAAACAAATCCAATCAGGCATATTTTCATCTAGCTACCGCCATAGGTTCCTTGATTATAGAAATGGGTATTCTGGGAATGATTGCTTATAGTTCTGCAACATGATGATCTTTATGATGACCATGGTGATTGGCGATAGGATTGGCAGTAGGTATAATATGTCGAGGAGTAGATACAGCAGCTGATGCTTTGTATTTTGATGTCAGAAATTTTTATCTACAAACAAAAGATCATTATATACGTCAGCAAAGGACAGCTATCAAACAGGCGGTACTTCAAGTGACTCATAATATGACATACGGCAATACTTCGCTCAATGAAAGATTTGTTGAATATCGATGATGAGATATCCCTGATGGCGATAAGATAAAGAATCTGAAAGGTGCTTGGGAGACCTTGATCTATTTAGAAGAATACGACGAGTTGAATGAGGACGGAAGTATGAAGTATCCATTATTGTTCGCATATAAATATTCATGAAAACCGGAAGTGGAGTATAAGGAAGAATTGGATGAAGAACAAAAAAAGGAATATGAAAATCAGAAGGCAGCAATGAAGAAGGTTGTTGATGCTAGGATGGTGTATATAGAGAAAGCATACACTCAGCAGAGCGTGATCAATAGATTACATAGTGCACATGGTATGTACTATATAGGTAAGGTGCTTGCTGAATCAAAAGGATATCTGGTTATGAAGGAAGCAGGCATATGGGACGATCGATTGCATGATTTCGACAAGAATAAAATGTCTTATAAACAAAAAATCTTCGATGCCGCAGAAGATAAGCAAAAATATATAAAAATAGATGCTATCTATAATGCTGATAAGAAAAAATTCCGAGAACTCTATAAGGGAGCTATTATGTATGAGAGTATCATCAAAAATGGATCGGAGATAGATGAGGAAGAAAAGGTGGTTTTGGAAAATATAGAACTTGTGAAGAGATATTATGAGTATGCTAGTTTAGGAGTTCCTGAAGAATTGGATATTGATATAGGGGAATTTGATTTTGCATACATGGATTATAATTATCTCAAGACAGCATTGTTGAACCTTGATACCACCATCAATGTAACAGAGAATCTCAATAGCGAACAGACAAAATGATTTTTCTTGTATAATCAGTATAGACAAGATGTGGAAAATACGATAGAGATATCTGATTCCGTCAGTCAGAATGTAATCTATAGGATAGCTAAGGAAATCCATGGATATGATGGAAAAAATGATATGAGTAAAATCATGGAATATTTTTCTCCGGCGAACGCCGATTCCAATGGAATGTATTTCGATGAAAAATGGTATATCAATGATGATTGGGCAATAGATCAATGAGTAGATATTACCACATTGGATACTATAGATGGTCTTACTGAAGATAATCTCGACGCCAAAGTGGATGATATAATAAAGAAACGGTTTTATGTATATGAGGTGAGTAATTATTCTTGAGGTACAGGCTGAAGATGAGGAGGTGCAACATGAGAATATGTGAGAAAGGAATGTATAGATACACCGACCGAAAATATAGATGAAGAACTTAATCAGGAAATGGATGATCAAATTAGAAGAATTCTCAAGGAAGAGTTGTCATACAAGACCAAAGAAAAGAAGAAAAAAGTAGAAAAGGAGATAGTGGAGTTTATCAAAACGAAATCAAAAGAGGTCTACAGCACCATCACCTGGAACGAGGAAAATGATCCTACATGATCCTGAGCCAAAGAGCAATGATATATACAGTTGCCGATATACCTTCTTCTTGCTGCAAAAAAAACAGGCATAGGTGATCTGCAGACGTATCTTTTCAAATATGAGAAAGAGAATATCGTCGCCTGCACACTTAAATCGCAATTATCCAATCCGATAGATTTCTCAGAAACAGGAACAATTATACAGAAAGAATATCTTGGATGATATGAAGAAGAATATGGTGAAAACATAGATGCATACATAGCGGACGTAGAAGTGTCAAGGAAGAAATTTGAAGATCTGCTTACATTTAAAAGTGGTGTTTTTGCAGGTTTACATATACCAGATGAATATCTGAAAATGTATAGGGAAAAGATACAAGAGCGGGATAAATTCAAAAAATCGTTATTGCTACTGCAAAATACTACGGCCGATGTGATATTCAAAAAAAAATACCAAGAATATCATGATTATTTCGAAAACAGATATTTAGCAGTGCTCAATATGATAGCATTTGGCGAAGATATATTATTAAATTCAAATGATGATATGATTAGAGTGGAAAATATGGCAAATCAGTTCTGAAACATAAGGATTAATGAAAAATGAGAAATAGAATGAATAGAGGATATATTATGAAAAAAAGAACTTATCAAAGAATGATGAGAAACTGCAGAATCAATGGAAAAATTATTTAGTTCAGATGTGCGGGTTGTATTCGATGAATTATTCAAAGAACAGAAGATTGATGAGAAGACTATTCCAGAACTTGCTAAATCGCCAGATGCAGAAGATCAGAAAAAAGCGATTCGGGCGACAAAACAATTGATAAAATCGATCCTGGAGTGATGTACGTTGACGTATCCCGTAGGATGAGGAAAAGATGCAAAATTCAATTCGATAAATACAGGTCAATTGAAAACATTTCTTTATTGATGAAAAGATGCTGATGGGCGTGATAAATTCGAAACAGCTTCATGAAGAAGGACTGCATACAAAGAATTCGCTCAAAAGAGGATAGAAATAAACCTTGATCCAGATCAGTATGTCAGTGAACAGGAAAATCCTATAGAACTCAAAAAAAAGGTCGATATTTCCAAGGTGACAATAGAGAGGATTTCTGTAAAAGAGACAGAAGTGACAACAAAAGCGAGTAAGATACAAGAATTCATAGAGAATACGCCTGCTGATGAATGAGTATATATGGGCAGGAAAAGCATAATCTATAATACGGAGACTAATATGCTTGAAAGCTATTCTAGATTTACTCTTATAGATCCTGATAAATTAATGATCCCATGATTGGATATAAAATTCTGAAGCGTTGCGGAATTGATTTATTTTGCTAATCGAATGAATCGGTTTACCGGAAGCTATCTGGTGGAGCATCCTAATCGGGCGGGCAAATTCGAGTTTTGAAGCAGCTCGGGGAAATTGTATGCAGATGTGGGTGTTAGAACTAGCAATCGTTGATGATTCTTATGATTAAGCTATGATCCTACGGTACTCTCTGTTGATGCTATAGAAAATCATTATCCTTCGCTAAAATCCGAAACCAATCAGAAAATATTCTTGGAATACATAAATGGTTTAACTAGCAGCTGAAATTCAGAACCCAATGCAGTTATAGGAAGTGTTAGTGGTGTTATACCCTCATCTACGGCAAAAAAAGCGGCAAATTTAAATATAGGTTCAGCGCTCACAAGAAAATTTGCTAAAAAAATTACTGAAAGAAAATCTAAGAGTGATTGAGTAGTTCCAGAATAAAATAATATTTATATTCTTTTTATATCAAGCTATGACAGACGAAAAAGAGAAGACTTCCGATACCGGTGATGAAGGAGTGGATACCGAGGAGTCATGAGCGGAGACGATGACGATAGAGGAGACGAGAGAACAGCTCGCCGCCATGTATCTCAATTTGCTCGATCAGCAAAAATGAGGCCTCATAGGTA
>CAZJMP010000068.1:0-4946 GCA_964547365.1 uncultured Candidatus Peribacteria bacterium
GTTTCGGCTCAAAGCATTTTTTGTCTCCCATATTGTACGCAAACTTTTTCGCTTCAATCTCAGCGATAGTGTCCGCGTATTTTTTCGTGACCGTAGCCAAAAGGTCGTCAGTGATTTCCCATTCGTCCATCAAATCGAAATGCAGATAGTGGAGTCTGGCTTTTATGGTTTTGAAATACTTCGCATAGTTCTGCTGCACTCACAAAGCATATAACGTGAGCTGTTCTCTATATTCTTCCTTGCTTTCCGGCGGCAAATTCTTGTTCGTCTTGTAGTCGTTGATGACAAATGTCTCTCCTTCTTTATCCAATCTGTCGATGAATCCGCGAAATTTTGTCTGGTCATTCAGATCAAATGTAATCGATGCTTCTGTCGCGACGATGGTCACTTTTTCGAACGGCTGATATTTGTCATAATAATTCGCTATATAATGGATACCTCTGCGAATGTAGTCCTCGAGCGTCTGTTCTCCTTTCATTTCGAGCGGTTTCTCTTTGGTCGCTTCCTTGATTTCCGTATCCCGCTGGTCCTTGAACTTTGCCAAAAGCTCGTCCTTTTCAGGAACCTTAAACACATTCACCTGATTGTACAATCGCTCCAATGCTGCGTGGACGCTATGCCCGAGAATCAGATCCGGACTCGATTCAAACTCTTTCTCCTGGATCTTGTCGACATATTTATATTGGTACTTGCGTGGACATTGCAGGAAGGTCTGGGTTTGCGAGAAGGAGTAAACGGACATCAACTAAAATTTAGAATTTAAAATTTAGAATTTAGAATTTGAAAACCTCAACTCGTTCATATGTTTCCAAATGTATTTTTTCATTTTTTATCGTTTATTGTGATGTATCTTAGCTGGGTCGTAACGATCTTCAGGTGCTGGATGTTCAGCAGGATGCCCGATCGGAATAATGCAGAGCGGCTGGATTTGTTCGGGCATAACCAAGAGGCGTTTGATAGCATCGATCCTTTCGGCTCTCGGATAGAGTCCTACATAGACAGCGCCAAGACCGCGATCATGAGCGGCAAGCAAGATATTTTCCGCGGCGATACTGCAATCCTGGACTCGATAATCGATATCTTGTTCGGAGCAGACAAGAATGGCAACGCTGCAATGGGTAACCATATTCGCATACTGATGGATGCGTGCAATTTCAGCTAATAGAGCTTTATCATTGATGACCACGAAATGCCGTGGCTGTTCGTTGTGTGCCGAAGGCGCTTGCATAGCAGCCTGGAGTATAGTGGTAATATCGCTTTCGGCAACAGGTGTGTCGGTATACTGCCTAATGCTTCTGCGCGTCTTGATGGCTTGGAGCGTTTCCATGTAAAGACGGAAAGAGATAAATAGTAATGATATATGGTTTTGTGAAAGGGTTGCAAGATGGAGAAATGACCATAAGCAAATCCCTCCTCACCTCCCTTTGTCAAGGGAGGAATGTTTACTAGCTCCCTCCTTGACCCCGCAGTTGCGGGGCAGGTGCCAGAGGGCCGGGGTGGATTTGCTAAAAAAATAAAAATAAAACCAATCTCCAAAATTTGCATTATTTTCATTCCTGATTATAATTACTACATACCTATTTATTTACTACCTATTATTACTATGGTACCAACAATCGAAGGATGAAATATCACTCCCGAAAACGTAACAAACCTTACGGATGAGGAGATCGCTATTGTTCAAGCTGAAGCCAACAAGAGAATTTCAGCGAATTTAGAGAATACCCAAAAACCCGAAACAGAAGAGAAAAAAGAATCTAAAGAAACCATAGAGAAAGCTCCAGAACTAGATAAGGAGAATTTTAGAATAGACAGTACAAACTGGAAAGAAATAACAGCTCCAAACAGAGTAAAAGTAAAGGAAAATCCAGAAGGAGATGTGCGAGAGTACTTAGAAGGAAAATATAAATGAGAACAGTTATTTACTCCAGACTCAGCGTTGAGAGAAGCGAATAAAGCAGGTAAGACATTGCCAGCTTCATGGACGACATATAGAGATATTATAGAGAAGAAATATGAATGAAATTATCAAAAGTTCATAGAAGGAGAAAACATGATCTTTGTTGGTTGGCGTACTAATATCTATAAGACTTTCAACTTTATCGACGAAATATTCGGTCTTTGTTGCGCCGATGGTTCAAGTTTCCTCGGAGACAGCGATAAATGGAATAATGACAAATGAAGTAAGAATCATGGTTTTTCCGTTCGTTGTCTTAAGGAGTAGTTATTCGACTATTTGACCATTTTCAATAAAATATCATAGGACGAATTGCTGTATAGCTCGTCCTTTTTTTGTCTCTCCACCCGGGTGGAAATTTTCGCTAATCAGCTTCTGTAGCGACTCCAGTGACCATAGCACCCGGGTGCAAAATTACTTCATAGCACCCCCACAAAAAAAGTGCTAAAAAAGTCTTGCATTTTTTCGTAGCATGATTATACTATACGTGCTATAATTTTTTTTAACATTTTTATTTTCAATGGAAAACAGATGGATTTTGGAAATTCAAATCTATTACAGACAATTGTAATTGGTGTTGTATGATGTATTGGTCTTATAGCATATATTATTTATGTGAGACAAAAATCAGATGAAAAAAGAAAGGCGGCAAGAATCATACTTATGGAAATTCGCAAAATAGAAAGTAATATAAAACAGTATAATAAATCAGATATCTGAAATATTGATTCTCTTGTTTGAAATTCTAATCGAAATAAACTTAATCATTTTTTTGTTGACGGTCTGGATCGTGATGGTATGGATTATATAAATTCTTTTTATGAACAATGTAATAATGCCGAAATACAAGTATTAAAACAGAGAAGGATCTTTGACATAGCTCTTGAGACCAAAGCAGCTAAGTTCCAAGAGATGTTGTTCAAGATCGCTAATGAAGTAAAAGATAAGCAAGAGTATGATATGAAAAAAAATCATGTTAGAGAATTACTTCGACAAGACGAGGATTTGTTTGAGGCTAAGGATCCATTTTTAAAGTTAGATAAGTACATAAAGGAAATAAAAATCGTATCTGGTACTGTTTATTTTGAGAAATTAAAAAAGATAGCAAAGATAAAGGATTAACAAAGTTACTAACCTTTTTACATATTTATTACTATCACTATGGGAAAAATCATCGGAATCGATCTCGGAACAACGAACTCCTGCGTATCGTACATGCTCGGTGACAAATCAGAAGTCATCGCCAACGCAGAAGGAAAAAGAACAACACCTTCTGTCGTATATATCAAGGGAGACGAATTGCTCGTCGGAGATCTCGCAAAGAGAAAGGCTATTCTAGAGCCAAAAAATGTCATCCATGAGGTGAAGAGATTTATCTGAAGGAAGTATTCTGAAGTCATCGGAAAAGAGCATTTGCCGTATGACATCAAGGAAGGAAAAGACGGAGGAGTCATTATCGTCATCGACGGCAAGGAATACAAGCCAGAGCAGATCTCAGCATTCATCATCAAAAAATTGAAGGAAGATGCAGAGAAATTTCTCTGAACACCTATCACGCAAGCGGTCATCACGACGCCTGCTTACTTCAACGATTCTCAAAGAAACGCTACCAAAGCTTCCGGAGAGATCGCTTGATTGAAAGTCGAGAGGATCGTCAACGAACCGACTGCGGCTTCATTAGCGTACGGAGAAGGAAAGAATAAGGACGAGAAGATTGTCGTCTTCGATCTTGGATGAGGAACATTCGACGTCACTATCTTGGAAATCGGATCAGAAGGAACCTTCCAAGTATTATCAACCTCTGGAGATACGCATCTTGGAGGTGCAGACTTCGATCAGAAACTCATCAGTTATCTTGTAGAACAGTTCAAGAAAAAAGAAGGCATCGACTTGACCAAAAACGCTATGGCAATGCAGAGGATCAAGAACGAAGCAGAATCAGCTAAACACGATCTCTCTCAGACAGAGAGGACAGATATCTCTATCCCATTCATTGTGACTGGTGAAGATGGATTACCAAGGAACTTGGAAGAGACCTTAACCAGAGCGCAATTTGAAAATATGTGTAGCGACCTCTTCGAAAGATGCAAAAAGCCTTGTATACAAGCACTAGAAGATTCCAAACTCAAGAAGAGCGAAATCAACCAAGTCATCTTGGTAGGAGGTGCGACAAGGATGCCAGCAGTATTGAAACTCGTCAAAGATATCTTCGGTATCGAACCAAAAGCTACCGTCAATCCTGATGAAGCAGTTTCACAAGGAGCTGCTATCCAAGGAGGTATCATCCAAGGAGACGTCAAAGATATCTTGTTGCTCGATGTAACACCTTTGTCATTGGCTGTCGAAGTGGAAGGAGGATTGGCGCATGTCATGATCCCAAGAAATACAACTATCCCAGCGAAAAAAGAGAATGTATTTACGACTGCTGCAGACAATCAGACTGCTGTAACTGTTCATATTACTCAGTGAGAAAGACAATTTGCTAGAGACAACAAAGATCTCTGAATGTTCAATCTCGAAGGAATCCCTATGATGAGAAGAGGACAACCTCAGATCGAAGTGACCTTCGATATCGATGCGAATGGAATCCTCAATGTTACCGCAAAAGAAAAATCTACCGGAAAAGAAATCAGTCATAAGATAGAATGATCTACCAATATCTCTGATGAAGATATCACTAAGGCAAAAGCCGAGGCAGAAAAATTCTCCGAAGAGGATCGCAAGAGAAGAGAAGTTGTTGAGTCTAAGAACAGACTTGAAGCGCTTATCTATCAGATGGAACAGATGCTTTCCGAAAAGAAAGATCAGATCCCTGATGACGACAAAGAGAAAGTCAACAAGCTGATGGCAGATGGAAAAGCGATCGCTGGCAAAGAATGAGTAAGTAAAGAAGAGATCGATGCAGAGATCGACAGAATCCAAAAAGAATTCGCAGAACTCTACAACAAATATCAAGCTGCTCCATCACAACCAGCTCCAGATGCTGACA
>CAZJMP010000069.1:0-4916 GCA_964547365.1 uncultured Candidatus Peribacteria bacterium
TCCAAATCCTCTACGATAGATTTCGCGTTTTCATTCACATAGGTGATTTCATCCTGTGAAATATATTCTCCGACTTTCAATGCTGCATATGTTGTATATATAGGCAATACATCCGTAGTGATTTTTTTCTCTTGACTCTGTGTTGGTTGTTCGTTTTCAGAAATAGCAGGCGTAGCACCTTCTACAGCACCGATATCTACTCCTGATTTTACCTGATCGATGAGATCTTTTAGTGCTTTTTTATCGTCTTTGTTTTGTATAATCATAGCTTTTACCTTTTCTAGCTTAGCCTTATCATATTCAATGCTCATTCATTCTATTCCTGATCATTGCATACCTATTTTTTCCATGACCTTTTTTTTGATATTGTTTCCGATAGTTTTGAAAATATTTTTTTTCTCTTCTGCATTCGCCACAGAGGTAAGATATTCTATAGTACTTTTCTGCAAAGGATTGAGATTAACTCCTAGTCCAGCTCATGTCCCTATTATTCATCATTTTTGTTGATCAAGAAACGTAAGATAGGTTTTTGCAAGTTCCTCTCTTGTTTCTTCTATCGTACTATTCTCTTCAGCAGCTCCTGCAGCATCTACCTGATTATCTCAAGTCTCTTTCATTTCTTCAGGTACTTTCTTTTCTTCTTCTATCATTAGACTATATAATATGATAAAATATCATTAATTCATATATTCCAAAAACGCTTTCTTATTTGACTCACTGAGAAGTGTAGGATATTTTTGCTTTATAGCATCGGATGATATAAGATCCGTATCATTTCGTACATTTCCTATATACCCATCGTTCGCATACAATGTTCACGAATCACTTCAAAAGAAAAGGATTCCTTTATGTCAAGGATTCTCTATAAAAATTTTTCAATTAAATCGATTAATAAGATTAGCCATATAGAGCAGTTCTTTTATGTTTGGAAACACTATATCCAATCAAGAAATTTTCATCTTCTCTATATCTATTTTTACCTTCGATCACCGGCTTTCTATCGTCTTATTTTCTGAGTCAAATGTAATATTCCCTCTCTGGTCCTGCCGGACGACATTATCGGCGGTATCCTGGATCTTTTTTAATACAGCAACGGACTCATCATAAGCCGCCTGCTCTTCTTTGGTAAGTATCTTTATCTTCACTTGTTCATCAGTTTTTGCGGCAATATTTGTAGTATCGATATCATGTGCTGCATCTATATAATTGGATTCATTAAGATTATGATCTATGAGTTTTGAAAGAACAAACAATCCCTGGATTTGTTCGAACGATTCTGAAATACCCGCGAACGGATTTATATTATATTTTCATGAATAGACATCCTCTATCTGGAATTTATCATTCATGCGAACTGTCTTTGTTTCTAGTATAGCTTTCAATACCTGTTTGGCTGCTCGATATCATTTTGCTTTTTCTTCGTCATTATTGGACTTTACCAATTCTATGATTGTTTTTCCAAACACTTTTTTTGTTTTTATGAACTCAAAAAATCTTTTGGTTTCACTCTCAGAAAGGACACCCTCAGTCATCTTTTCATTTTCGAAATCAAAGAATCATGAATCAGCTTGGGAAAGTGCAGACATTATATACTGATAACCATCTACATCATTGGTAAATTTATGTGACGACACCTCTATAAGTATTCCCATATAGATATTTTCAAAATATGCACGATAGGTCTCATATGTCTTCAAGAGTTGATCACTCGCTCTCTCTGGGCTATATCCAAGCAAAGATTCCTTGAAATTCTGTCGTTGCTTATATTTATCTCCGATAGTCCTTTCAAACTCTTCAGGCAAATCCAGTTCATCCTCCTGTGTCATCGTTCCCTTCACCTTTCTCAGTTCCATCAATCTTTTGTATGCATCTTCCACATAAGAAATATACAGTTTCTCATCTTTAGAAAACTCTGTACGAACATTTTCCACATACGATTTAGTTATTTTCACATTTTTTCATAAATCAATCTTTTCATCCACATACGCTTTGGCTGTACACGCAACGATACTATCATCCTTGTAGGTATAGAAAAAATATTCTACATTACCTATTCCTGCTCTCTTAGCATCATTGACAAGATCATATGGCAATTTTACATATCCTTCTGTTGCGTTTGTTTTGATATACTCGACGATTTCCTTTTTTACTTTCTCTTTTTTTGTTCAGTCTTGGAATGATTTTTCTTCTTCTATAATCGTTCTCACTCTATCTTTGAATTCTTTATTCATCTCTTCATCCATATTTTCTACTGACGTGTCAAGATTATCATCAGCAGCATGTTGGATGTATTCATTCATAAGTTCGCTCGCTGTCTTTGTTTCGATATCTTTGAAAGTGATTTTATTGTCACCGCCATTGACGATATTGATATACCGTCCATCATCGAAATACATACCAAGCGACTCATTTTTTTCTGGATTGAAATACACCATCATGGAAATGACATCATTTTTTCCGTCATACCCATAGATCTCCTTTGCTATCCTATAGACGACATTTTGTCCTATAGAAGATGTATATTCACTATATGATTCTTCGAATCTATCAAGTTCCAATCCTGAAACCATACGTGTTTTGATCAGATCTTCAGTAAATATTGTCGGCTTCAATCCTACGATACCATTGGTATCCATATTCTTGAGCATTTCTTCAACCTGCACATATGATATATCGGTGATAGTTCACAGCGATAGTCTCTTTTCTATCGGCAATGTAGCGAGTTTACACTCATAATATGTTTTTATAAAGGTGATCTTAGGCAAAAGCTCTTGATAAGTCTCTTTATATGAATCTGCATCTTTCACAGCAAAATCAAAATTGATTACATTGTAATAGAGCTCAGTGACTTTCATCGGATCTTCTTTGTACATTGCATCGATATTTTCATACCATTGCTGATTGGTTGCATTCAATGCAGTAAGCTTAGCATCCTGATATTCTTTGATATCAGAGTATCATGCAAATTCCGTATCCTGTTTCATTTTCTGATACGTCTTGGAATCCTGGACTATCTGCTCTATAGCTGCTATCCCCTTTGCTCATCTGATAGCATTCAAAAAGGCATCATACGCTATTTTGTCTGCACTCGTTGTCGTATGAGGAAGATATTTTTTGATATATGACATTCTCAATACTATAACTTTGTCCAATTCCGTCTTGTCTGCTGTATATCTCGTCAGTTCATCACCATCCAAAGCCTTTTCCGGTTCTTTGGGATATTCGGGATTCAAAGAAGTGACTATAGGAAAATTCTCCTTTTCCTCCAGATAGATCATTGTTCGATAAGCATCTTCTAGGGTAACAGTTTTATTCTTGTCTATACTATCGCTCCGATTGAATGCTTCCGCAAATTTCTCCGTTCAGGAAAGTTCAAACGAATCATCTCCACGTGCAGTCGCTGTCAGAATTGCTTCCTTTATCTCCATCCTATATGATGCTTTGTAATCTTCCTTGTTTCTGGTATAGAAATCCACAACCTCATAATAATATTTATCAGCTACCGAAGTTACTGCTCGTGTAACTGCCGCTGCTGCAGCAGTAACTACTCAAACTATCCATCCTGGAGGTCAGCATGATGCACAGGTTAGTGCGATTGCCGTTATACCTACAGCAAGATCCACACTAGCCATTGCAAGATGAAAATTAGCTTGTTGTTGTTTGTTCATTCCTCTGATTTCATTGGTCTTCTTGATAAGATCTGCTTCCTTGGATTCATTGATAAATACCCGAATATCTACTCCTGCTGCGACAAAATCAAGATATGGAACCGCTCTCAATCCTTTTGCTAACGTTTTGATCGGTTTAGCCATAGAAAGCACTTTGGCTATATCCGCCACATCATCCGCCTTATCAGCAAGTTTAAAGAGTTTTATTGCATCATCCGGGATATCAGTGATATTTTTTGCTTTCAGCAATTCCTTGATCTTTGTTTCATTCTTGACCAAAGCGAGTTGTTTAACCAACTCTTCGTCTTGATAGATAAGTTTGAGCTTTTTTGCCGTATCTTTGGTTATATCAAGTTTTTGCAATGTCTCTATCGGTAATTTATCACCCAATTTTTTCCATATTTGGACATATTCTATCGCATGCGAATTGTCTCTTGCTTCCTCAAAATATGTTATAGATTTTTTTATGCTCTCTTTTTGACAATCCAAGAGTTCAGTATCTTTCAATCTTACATTAAGCATAGTGACTACTCTATCCATACTTTTCTTTGTCTTTGCGACATTTACCGTTTCGGAGATTTTTTCCCCTTGTGTCGCTCTTTTGACTATTCTATTGGCAGCAACACCCACTGTCGTTCCCGCGCCAATACCTATCGCCACTCTCGAGATAGGTGATCGTCGATTAGTCTCTACATTATCTTTTTTTACTTTAACAATTTTTTCTTGTGTCTTTTCTTCCTTCAATTCAGATTTGAGTGTCTGCACATCATCTACGGACGATTCCAAATTTGTGAGCAGAGCTTCAAGTTCTTCTATCTCGACCTTGTACGTCTCTTCTCAGAGTCTCTTGAGATTCTCTATTTTGGTATTTATTTGCTCTCTGACAGTTTTCACTTTTTCTGCAATTTCTTTTGTTTTCTTCGTAGATTCTTCGCTAGCGGCTTTGAGTGCATCAAGTTCTGTTTTGACTTGATCCACTTGTGTTTGCAGCTGTTCTATATTTGCATCGCTCATGTGTTACCATATAATTAATAAAAGCACTATCCTACAACCGGTATTCTTGATATTGTCTTGAGTACTTTGGCAAGATTTTTTCCGCTCTTGATCAATACAACCACATCATCGAGTTTGGTAGCCAACGGTTTAATCTCACTATAGAATGTATCGAATTTTCTTGCATTCTTGAGCTGTTCGACGAAATCATCCATTTGAGATAATCTCAATTCTTTTTCAAATTCTGTGATATCT
>CAZJMP010000070.1:0-4833 GCA_964547365.1 uncultured Candidatus Peribacteria bacterium
ACCGACCTCGTCCTTATCAGAGACGCGCTCTAACCAACTGAGCTATATGCCCATATATGAGCTATATTTTAGCAATACAAAAAAATAAAGCTGTTTGAGGTGTATAATAATATCATATGCAATTTCAAGGAAAAAAACAGAAAAATTGCTTGTTTGAAAAACAGAAATAATTACGATGAGAGATATCTATTCATATATATAGTAGAAAATATGAAAAAATTCGGAATCAGCCAGCAAAAAAGAGTCACATGGAAAGATTATCTCAAATACATCAATGGAACCTTTGTCATCGTCATCGTTATCTGTTTCATCTTTTTCTCGTTTTTCGCGAAAATAAACGATATGGTGTTCAGCAAAAACAAGATAGATGTATTCAAAGAAAATTTAGGACAGATGGCATTCTATATGCGAACGATAGACAGAGATCTTTCACATTTTCTCCTCACTCTAGACGATATCGTACAGAGCTACAACAAGGGAGAGAATATTTTCAAGACCAAAGAAAAAGAAATCGATGCCTGTCGAAAATATATAGAAGAGAATAAGGAATATCTGAAAAAAATAGGATTCTCAAACTATGATAAATTGATAAATTTCATATCGGACACAAGAAAATACAGGCAAGAGCTCTTTGAACTTCTAGGGAAAAATCAATCTTTCAATTATCTTGTCATCCTGCAAAACACGAATGAAAAAAGACCGAATGGAGGATTCTTTTGATCGTTCGCATTCGTCAAAGTACAGGAAGGACATATCAAGGATCTAGAGATCATAGATTCATATTACCCTGATTTTATCGCTTATAGAACACGTATCACTGCACCATCATGGACAGCGCCATTTTTGCCTGATCGCAAGATCGGTTTCATAGCAGGGAATAAATTCTGATTTAGCGATATCGACGGGAAAAACCTAAAGGATCTCTATGAATTGATGTTCAATAAGACATATGAAATGCGAAAAGTTGAGAAGACAATGCAGCCTGACCTCTACAACAAAGTGCTTCATCAGAATATAAAAGGTGTGATCTTCATCAGATCGGATCTTCTGGAAAATTTCTTTCCGAGCTTCAGGCAGAAAGCATGGGAACGGCAATTCCTCAACGCATCGATCGACCTGATCAGAAAGGAAATCCGCGGAAACAAGAAAGAATTGTACATCAAGGAGATCAAACAATATTTCGATCATCAGAAAGGGAATATCTTGAAAAATGTAGTGAATAGATTCGACGAGATAGCAAACAGACAATATGTGACGATGTATCTTTCCAATGTTTCGACATGATTCATGGGCATGCTGACTAAACACAATCTGACAAACATATTCGATCCAAGCAACATATATTTTTGGGACACCAACTACAGTTACAATAAGATTGATAGCTTCGTCACCAAGCACATTCAGATCACCGATCAGCAAGGCATGATGCAAAAAGAAAACAAAAACAACGATATCATGAACATCAGCGATCTCAAAAACGGAAAGTATACCATCGCTATTTCCTATACCTTCAGCATACCAGAAATGTATCAGAATTTCATACAGGAACTGGAGAAAAAATATGAAATACAAATCAATGACAGGGAAAAAGCTATCCTTGGATTGAAATCAGGGATGTACGAAGAGGAAGGTTTCGGCAAAGTCAGGAAACGACGAGAGACCAAAGCAACCGTCTATTTCCCTCCTTATATCACGGTAACAAACGTAACGGGAGATATTTATTATCAAGCACCATTTTACGCACCATTCGCCAATGGGATTTTCTATCAAGCAGGAAGCATAGAAAACAATACGACAAAAACCATCAGGATGGACATAGAAGTGAAAAAATAAGGCAACAATCGGCACCAAGGAAAAGAGTCAATTTTTTTTGACTTTTTTTCGTTTTAGGGGTATACTTAGAGAAGCCTTTTATATACAAGACCAAAGGATGTCAGAGAACATTCTCGATAAACAACCCACAACCATAGGACAGGTAGAGCTCCTCAAATCATGAGGAGTAAAAATTCCATATGGATTGAATGGAAAAAAACGAGATATAGTCGTATACGATGAACCGCAAGGATATACGTTCAGAGTGAATGAAATGAAAAATGGCGTACGGAAAAAGATCAAAGATGTATCGGAAAACATTCCAGAACAAAAGATAAATTATATAAAAAAAGATAAATCTGATTTCATAAAAACATTAGGATTGCTGCTCGACACGTATGTCGGGAAAAAAAGGTTGAGAATACCGAAGAAAGCTGAGGAAGCATATGTATTATTGAAGAAAAATTCATGACTCTCAACAAAAATAGAAACAAAGAAAAAAACTCAGACGGACATAAAAAAAATCATAGAGAAAGAACCAAAAGAGATCAAAAAAACAATGAAAGAAGCTAAAAGACTATTCGGAGACAAGACGCTAGAAGAAACAGAAAAAACAATAAACACAACAAAAAGTCCCAAAAAGAAAAGAATGTTCCATAAGATACAGAAGTTAGCAATTGTATTGGGAATCACAGGAACTATTGCATTCAGTCTACGAAAACTCTGACATACGGAGACAAAAAAAAATCAGAGCGATGAAATAAAGAACAAGATAGAACTAGAGAAAAAAAATCAGCAAACAACAACCTCAGAAAAAACGATAGCACGAGAAGATACTATACAACAACAAAACACTATAGAAAAAGAAATCGCTAAACCAAAAGAAGAACAGAAAAAGACACAACCAATCATCCAGCGCACGAAAGAAAAAATCAACGAAGATTTTAGTCAGGATGAAGTATTTATGCTAATAGAAAAACAAGATCCCAACATAGATCAAAATAGATATTCAAGCCGGATGGCACTTACAGAAATAGAAAAAGGGATCGTGAAAGATATCTATCAGCAAGCCATGAAAGCAAAAGACAAGACGGAAGTAGAAAAGGCGATAAATCAGATACAGAGTCTCAAGATCGTCAGAGGATTGAGAGATATCCTAGTGAAGAAGACATATATCCGACAAAAAAAGAAAAAGGATACAAAACACCTTCAACTGATCGGAAAAACAAATGTCCACAGAGAGTTGGCATTGATGGATCAATTAGTGGCAAAGACAGAAAATATAATATCGAAATATACGACAGACCCTAGCAATTTCACTATCGCAAAAATACAGGGAACGTTACATGCTGAATATCTCGATAATGCAGCATCGACGATAAAAGTGTATTTTATGATGCAAGATTGATGAAAAGACATAGGAAAAATAAGTTTTGATACCAATGGAAATCTCCTGACCAAAAGTCTGAAGAACGACAACATAACGTATAGCTTATCGCAGAATGGAACAACCATTCTGATCACGGAAGGATATATAACCAACAATTAAATACAATTATGTATGTTTTTTAAAAAAAGAGAAGTAAATATACAAAGAAAGCCGAGATTTTTTGGCTTTTTTTATGTTTAGGGATAAAATTATACTACTATACAAACCATTTAGTCACTATCGGATATCATGAAAAAAACAACAGACAAAGAGTACCTTTTGAATATGCTCACTGCATTGGAAGGAAAACGGAAAGCGGCAGCAGGATTGAAGGTGCTCGTGCAAAAAGATCTTATCAACGAAGTCCAGATTATGCAGTTATTGCATACATTTTTGGATGTCATCTATGAAACCCACACCAAAGTGGATCTCAAAAAGTTAAAGAAAATCGTAAAGAAATAATAGTTTTTTATTATATATAATTCATTCACATGGCTACTACTCTTCAACAGAACATAGAAGCAGCTAACCTTGCAGAAAAAGAACTATTTTCTGCAGACGATCTCAAAGAATTTACAGCGCTGACCAAAGATCAGGAAAGTTTCGATGCATTGATCGCATGATTCAAGAGCCAAGAAACAATAAATGAGATAAACAAGATCGGAGGAATCCAAGAGACCATCAAAAGTTATGTCGAAACAAAAAAATCATTGAATGATTTGGCTAGCATCTTCTCTACAGAATATACCGTAGGTATGGAGAACCAAGACCTCTATGAAGTATGTATTCTCGGAGCTATACTCACAGGAAAAGAGGATGCTTCCGCAGATTACAAGAAGCTAGCAGAATCTTATTTTAACAATCCTATCGTGACCGTCGTAGAAGGAAAAGAAAAGGTTTCAGAAGCGCCTAACATAGAATGAACCTATACTACAGCTTCGGCAGATCTCAAGACAGAAACACAGACAACAATAGAGACAGAAGTGAAAATAGAAGATGGAAAAAAGATAACTGAAGCATCAGTCACCATCTCTGCTTGAGCGGATCAAAGGGCAATGAATCTTCCAAAAGCACAAAAAGAACACCAAAAAAAGATAGACGAACTGACAACAATTAAAGAGAAATTTACCGATGCAGAAAATAAAGCAAAAATACAAGCAATCATAGACGAATTATCAAAAGATAATATCGAAAACAAGATAACGGACAAATCAAAAAATGAAAAAAAGAACAGAGAACAACACGGAAACCGCTATCTTATCGCAGCGAGAATGGCCGAAGGATTCATCGAAGCGCTCAATAAATTGACGCTCACTCCGGAACCAAAGCTCATGCTCAAAATCGAACGGGAGAATTGTTCGATAGGAGAAGTAAACGCAGATGTAGAAACAGATAGATTTATACATATGAATCTCTCCATTACTGTAGAAGCAAGCGAAGAAAAACAAATAAACACACAAATCAAAAAAGATGAACAAAAACCAGAAGTAAAAGGAGAATCAGAAGGAGAAAATCAAAAAGTAAAAGAAGAAAATCAAGAAGGAGAACGGGAAGACGAACAAAAAGGACCAGCGATAAAAATTGCAGATCAG
>CAZJMP010000071.1:0-4770 GCA_964547365.1 uncultured Candidatus Peribacteria bacterium
GCATCGCACTTGTCTCTACTTTCGTGGAATACAAACCACTGGGGTTGGTCAGAGATGTAGGAATCATGTTCTTCTGATTTAGTTTAGCATATCTCTCCGTGGTCGGAGGAGCCAAGATATGAACCTTGATTGTCGCGTTGTCGCTAGTGATCTTTGACGCGATCTGGGTCGGGTTACGAAGGATTTTTGTCATGAAAAAAAGTCCATTGAAAGGGGATTATACTCATCTCCATCATAGGCTGCTCGGACTCTGATGGACGAGAAGGGAAATTAGGGCTTTCGTATGGATCCGGTCGCTGATCATGATGATATTCATTCTGATCCAATGAACGGACAGATGGAACAAGATCATCATTTTCACCGTCATGGCACTCGTCTTCTTCGGCGTAAACTATTATCTTTTCATCGTAAAAAAATTGCCGTGCGGATTATCTCTCAAAAAGAACAATTAATCGAGACGTGATGAAAAATTGAATTTCTTGAGAATTTTCAGGCGTCGAAATTATGCTGAATATATGAAGCATAAAAAAAACCTCAGCAAAAAACTGCCGAGGTTTGGACGCACCCAACGTCCCTAAACAATTAATATGAACAAAGCCGAAATAATCGACCGTCTCACGTATATCTTTTTCCCCAAATGATACAAGTAATTTTTACCTATGATCAGTAGTTCTTATTCACTTAGACAGATTGCAAACATTTTTTCCAATTAAAAAAAAGTTGCTCCGGAGCAAAAACTCCGGAGCGCTTTGGTTGATGCAAAACAGCCTTCCAATAAACTCACATGCCCATGCATGCTACAAAACAAAATCCAAGGCCGGTAAAATCATCAACCGATATCTTAAATTTCTTCTTGTCTACTTCGTTTGTTTTTTTACTATATATATTTTCTATAAAAAAGCAATAGTATTTCTCTTTTTTAATTTATTTGACAAATCTAGCTTTTTGTGTATAATGAATGTGTAGTTTTTATTTGATATGCTAGGTCGATGAAGGGGAAAAATGCGAATAACGCTTCCACTGATCCTAACAAAAAAACTGTGTCTAAAAGTCCAAAATGGATAAGCCTAAAAACTGCTGTCATGATGACTGCAGGAGTTTTGACAACTAACCTAAATCATGCTCAAACACAAAATAACATTGTAAACCCAAATCATATTCAAACCCAAAATAACATTACAAACCCAAATCACCAGAAAGAAAATACTATTGAACTCGTGCAGTGAAATATCGATAGTTTAGATCATGAGAAGATAATCAATACAAACGTAGATAGTCTCCTTACCGAATATGGTGAAGAAAAATGAATGGAAATCATCAGAACTCATATGTTGATAGAAATCAATAAAGTAAGACAAGAGTTTAATTCTGTACTTATCAAAGATAGTGCTGAACGAAGACTCTGATCCCTATCGCTAAATGCCAAACTTTCTGACGCTGCTCAAAAATACGCGCAATACCTCTATGAAAACAATCGATACGATCACACCTGAAAAGATTGATCTACTTTTGAATCCAGGATAAAGGCAACATGATATCCTTTCAATTTTTTCTGAGAGAATATCTTCCATCCGAAATTGTTTGCCCCTACCATAAAGAATGCCATCATGGCATGGAAATGATCAACAGGACATTGCAGGACCATAAATGGAAAACATTATCTGCATGTAGGAATATGATATTACAAATGATATCGGGTCACAGATTTTTGAGGACCGAGAGGATTATAAAAGAAACAAGACCAAATTTTCGATCATATAAAAAAAGCTTCTTGACTATTGTATCTAGAAGCTTTTTTGTAAAGCATTATTATTTCATATTGGAGATTCCGTCCTTGATATATTGTTTCATCCGATTTTCCATATATTCAGAGATATATTTATCTGTTTTATCGTTGGATATCATTCATTCCTTGTTTATGATGCCCTTGGATTTCATTTCTTCATAAATACCTTTGTGCACAGGATTAGAAAGATCTAAATTCATTATAGGAGTTTTCTGTACTATTTCCCCTTTCCCATATACTAGTGCGTTTGTCCGCTGAATCTTATCTATCCATGAGACATCATTGGCAATATCCACCACTGGCGGATAATTGACAGGATCATTCTTGGACAACGCCATATATTCATTGAATCTCTTTTGAACTACACCATTTGAACCGAACATCGCTTCTTTTTTATCATCCCATATTTTGGTATTCACTACTCATCATTTTATCTCTGGATTGAACTGATCCAATTTTCTTCCGGAAACTTCATATTGGATGTATGTATTATTCTCATCCTTTATGAGAAGTTCTGTCTTTGGAGCAACATTGTAGCTTTCTTTTGTCATTGGGGAATTTTCGCCCTTATAGATATATTTAGGCGTCTTTTCCTCGACATAGTAATTTACTTTTATATCCACTCCTTGGTATGGCCCAAAAATTTCATCAAGTTTCTGTCTTCATTCTGGAGTGACTGACCATTCTTTATATTCGGGATGAGCAGGATCGTTGTAATCATGAACATCTTTTCCTACATCTGTCTTGAATGATATATTTGATGTACATCCTTCAACCATCTTGTCTCAAAAATTGGTCTTTAACCGTTCCTGCGCCAGCCTTGATCTTCCGTCTGCTAATGTCGTATTATCCTTTACCAAGAATTCCTGGCCTCATACTTGGATAGCCTTGTTGTCTGAATAATTTACCGTACTCGCCAAACCGGTAATTTCATAACCAGTTATCTTTATTCACTCTTTATTTAATTTTTCTATCAGGTCCGCAAAATTCGCATTCATAGCTTCTTTTCACAAATCTGCCATCGGCAACCTATATCTTCATTCCGTTGTGTTTTCCAAACTGTTTTTTGTCTCATATCTCGTTTCACTCAACACATATCAAGGAATATCTTTTTTAACGTTAGACTCAATAACAGGAAGTTCATCATTTCATTTGACGTCTGGTAAGTTCCTGAGCGCAAACTTAAATTTCTCTTCAGTCTGCTGAGGTGTCTTATCGATTCTTACGAATCCAGCATCATTGGTTCATGACAAAAGATCAATATAGAAACTTGCTAATTGAAGCACCTCATCTATCTTTTTTTGATCTCATTCTTTTCCATAACTCAGTGACTCATACTGAGATCGAAGATCCTGGAGCAAACTTCCATAAAACATCTCTACGTTTTTCTGCGCTTCAATTTTATCCTTTGTTGCTTCTTTTTTTGTCTCCACAAACGTACCAGTATTTTGATCGAAATTTTTATTATAGAATGTGAAATGATTCATGATGATAGGATTCAATACATTAGTTTTATTCAGTTTATCCATATTTTTATCTATACTTTTAGCCTCTTCCATGATTTTGATGACAGCTGATTTTTCAGTTTCATTCATTTTAGAATCTCATAGATTCTCCTGTGATTCATTCTCTCTTATAATTGTTTCTGGACCTACCATTTGTATGATTTTGAAATAATAAAAAACATATTATATATTTTCCAAAATAGTATCTGGATTCCCTTCGCGTTCTCTTTCTAATTCTTCCTGTTTTTTGATTGCCATAAGTACTTCTGACATTTTTTTGATTTTATCCTGAGCCTCGTCTTTTCTTCCTGCCTCTATCTCATCGGCAATTTCAAGGATGGATTGATAGAGATACACCAGCACCGGATCAGAAATTTTATTCATTGTACTCAATGTCTTATAAAACATCGAAAAAATCTCATGTGTCCGTTGGAGCTGTTTAAGCATTTCTATGACTTTATTTTTCCTTGTCTCATACGGCAATCCTTTGAAATACTCCACCTGTTTTTTTATATCTATCATAGCATATGAAATAATGAATAAATTTTTCTTATCTAAGTATACTCAGAACTTCTTCTTCTGTCAAACTTTTGGGGACTTTTTTTGGCTTTTGGGGATTTGGAGAAGAATTTGCAATTTCCAAAAAAATCTCTATAATGTCACCTTGACACTAGAAGTGCTATTGTCTATTCATATGATATTTTATTAGGTTATACCAACAATTATGGACTTTGATATCAAAAAGAATTATTACGAGATCCTCGGAGTCAGTGAAGACGCTTCAGCGGAAGATATTAAGAAAGCCTTCAAAAAGGCAGCGATTAAACATCATCCCGATAGATGAGGTGACAAAAAGAAGTTTCAGGAAATGAACGAGGCGTATCAAGTCATCGGCGATGAAAAGAAAAAAGCTCAATACGACGCCTATAGAAAGGGAGGATTCGATCCTTCATGATTTTGAGGTTTCGGAGGCCAAGGAGGATTCGGAGGTCAGTGAGGGTTTGATTTTTGAGATTTTGACATCGGCGATCTCATGGGAGGCATTTTTGGTGGAGGATTCGGCTGATGATCGAGAAAAAAATCTACTCAAGGAGGAGAAGACATCCAAGTGGCTATAGACATCAGTTTCGAGGAATCGTATACCGGAGTCACCAAAAAAATAGCGTATACCAGACTCAAGAAGGTCGTCGGAGCAGAAGAGAAAACATGCGACACCTGTAAAGGCCATGGAAGGGTTACTCAGCAAGTCAGCACTCCATTTGGTGTCATGCAGAGCCAAGGTGTATGTCCTAAATGCGGGGGTAGCGGGAAAATCTATACCAAAGACGGCAAAGTATTGACTAATGGCTGATTGGAAAAGATAAAAGACACTTTGGAAGTAAAAATACCTGCCGCCATCAAGCCAGGCGCATATATCAAATTCGCCAACAAAGGAGATGAATCTTCTAGCCATCATATCGGCGATCTGTATATCCAAAT
>CAZJMP010000072.1:0-4699 GCA_964547365.1 uncultured Candidatus Peribacteria bacterium
TCACTACGTTCCCGATAAAAAGCTCACTGCGTTCGCGATAAATTTATCATTTTATCGCCCGTAGGGCATTTATCGTTTTATCATCCGAAGGATGTTCGGTTTAGTTAGTAGCGATTTAGTGTCTCTAGTCAATAAAAAATGGAAAAGTATTGCATTTTTTGAGAAAAAGTGTATAAGAGGTCTTCTAACCAAAAACAAAAAAAATAATGAACGATGTATTGCTCAATGAAACATTATCTCAGGATTTTTTTAGTTCTTATTCTCAGCATCATCCAATTCCCAATGATGTGATAGAAGCAGAATTCCGGTCTGATGGCCATGGTTGTTTGCATGGAATTCGTTTTGATGCCTTAAACATCAATTCAAGAACTGGAAAGATTGCTAAAGGCACTCACTTTTTTCTGGCTGAAACAGATTTTAGTAAGCCGTTAAAGCCTGAGGGAGATATATTATTAAAAAAACATCTGCTTTTGCAGATAGAGCTTGATGAGGAGGATCCTTCAAAGTATATCTCTCATCATCTAACTTCTTATACTGTTGGTGAGGATAATAGATCCCCGCTCTCAGTGTTGTTACAACAATAAAAGTAATTACTCCTAATCTATGCTGCATTCCATGCAGCATTTTTTTTGTTTGCATACTTCTCTCTTTTTTATATGCTTTCGATGTTTATTTTTTGCTCATAGCTATGATTGCATTGGTATTCGTAAGTATGCTTGTATTGCTATTCCCTATTTTTTTCCCATGATATTATATCGGTGAGCTTATGCTTAGTTTTTTGCCGTATCTTACGTGAATAGCATGTCTTTTTAGTATCATCAGTCTGGTAAATTTCAGAAAAAGAATGAAACCGTGATATCATCCGATTCGTCGTAATTTTCGAGCCATATCGTTTATACTCTTCTGTGGTATTTTCTTTGTTTATAGCAGACAATTCAATCGTTTCTATACTAGTGAGCCTTTATCTCAAAATATTTCTTCAGGTGCAATAACCGTCTTTTTCGCAAATATCCACAAAAACAATACGCATTACGACGAGCTCACTTCCATTATCGCTGAAAACGATCCTGATATACTCATGTTTGTGGAATTTGCTGATCATCATTACGATCATCTCAAAGCATTTCTCCAAAAACATTATCCGTACACCAACAACATCAGTCGATCAAAAAGCTTCATAGGAAGCATGGTGTTTAGTAAATATCCTATCAACAATAAAGCTGATGATTTTCCTCAAGGAGCTTGGAGATATGGGTATTTTTCCTTTCCTTATTCAGGGCAAGAGATATATATGTATCTTGTTCATGTCAGCTCACCTGATTCTTACGATCATTTTCTTATGAGAAACGAACAACTGCAAAAATTCGTTGATGACTTTCAGATCCATGAGTCTGATAGGAGACATGATAATGTCCTCGTGGTCTGAGATTTTAATATAACTCCTCGATCCTCATATTATGATATTCTTTCCTCCACATTTTCTTGAGAGCTCAACAACACCACTTCCCATATCCCATTCTTACTGACTTGGAAATTGATCGGATTCCCTTTTGCACGTGCTCATATCGATCATCTTTGGACCACTCCTTCGATTGTTGTAGAACATATGAAAGCTATCTCTATACCAGGTTCAGACCATAAATGATTCCTTTTTGATTTGGCTTTGAACCATTAGATTTTGTATGGCCAAAAATTTGCATTTTAGCTCAAAAACCATATAATTAGTGGTGATTTATATTGTTTATATCTGCGAACAATGATAAACAAAAAAGAAAAACCAATGGAAGACTCATCATTATGATCTATAAAAAGAGACTTCTTTTTTGATATGGAAGACGATCCCAAATCAGTCTCCGATCCAAAAAAAGAGATCAAAAAATCATTATGTTTATTCAGTTCTGATTCCCTTTCCGGATATGGATTGGATCTTATCTTTGATCTTGTCAAAGAAGCTGGTTTCGATGGACTTGATTTGGCTATATGGAAAAATTTCGATGCATGGAAGATAGACTATGTCAAAAAGCTTTCAGAGAAATACGAACTTCCTGTCAAAGTGATTCAGACATCAGATAACCTCAACGATAAGGAAATTAATAGAGCTATAGATCTTTGTTACGAACTTGGTGCTGATACTATCGCGATCAACGCTCCAAAATTCTTCAATTTTAAGGCATTCAATTTCATCGCTGACAATATCCTCAGACGAAGAAAAGAGAATAAAAGCATCCATTTCACTATCATCAATCCTGAAGATTCTAGCGTATTCGCTTTGCCTATACCTAAGTATCGTTTCAGCAATATGGTGGAGATCGTAAAAAAATATCTTTGCTATATCGGATTGGATATCTCCAACCTTGATTCTGATGCTTTTGAGACGGATTTTATGAGAAAGATGAAAGATTTTCTTCCATATCTCTCTGTCATCTATTTTTCAGATAAGACTAGAGTCGGTGAATGACATATTTTGCCCGGAGACGGTGTCCTTAAGTTGGAAAGCTTTCTCAAAAAGATCAAGGAATATGGATTCAATCGTTATATCAGCACCAAGATCTCTATAGCGAAAGCTGATCTTGCTGATTCAGACAAAGTGAAGATCATCCTCAAAAAGTCGAGAAAATATCTTCAGGAAAATTACGAAGAAGTCGAAATAGACTAATATATTTCTTTGAAAAAATCCTCCCGTGTTATGCAGGAGGATTTTTTCGTTTATTGTGGATTGGATGATGTCTTTTTCTTTAGGAATATATAGTAGAGTATCAAAAACGGGAAGAGTATGAATTTTTTGAAGCTCGGCTTGATCCGTAGAAATGCGGGATAATCCTTGAAAAGCATCCTGAGAAAATTCCCGAACTTATTCGTTTCCTTGTGCGGGTCGAACGGAAAGATTATCAAATCTCGGATAAATCTGAACATACTTTTTTTATTGAAAGATTGAAAGATTGAGACATTGAAAAATTAATTTTTCCATATTTCCATTTTCAATTCTCAATGTGCTTTTTTAGTGTTTGTGCGGGTTCTTGGTCTTGCTAGTGTCACCAGTAACGAGTTTGTCGTAGATCTTCTGTTCTACTGCGAAATGCTCTGAATTGTTCCGATCGACATCAAGATTCAATAATTGCGTGAATTTTTGAAGGATGAAGAATTTTTCCAAGCTTTCTTCAGCAGCTTTGGTGATATCTTCAAAGAACGCTTTCGCTTTTTCGTCTCCCATATTCTTGAAGTACGCATCCATCTTCTCTTTTCCTCACAACCTTTGTTCGAGATTATTGATCCTTGATTTTAATTCTTCGTTGACCAAGGTCTGAGGGATAGTAACTTTCATAGCCTTATTCCTGATAGTGGTCAGTACCTCCTCTATTTTCTTGATTAATTCCTGATCGTATTTTTGATGTTCGATAGATTCCTTGATATAATTGATGAGATCATCCTGGTTCTGTAACTTTGTATCTTCTCCGAAAAGTTTTTTGATCATTTCAGGAGTCATCTCAGGCAAGACGATTTTCTTGATATCTTTGACGGTTAGTCTGATCTTGTCTGCCTTTTCGTCTCCTTTCTTGTGATGCAATACTGCAGGAAGTTTTTTCTCATCATGATCTAGTTCGAAGCTTTCATCTTTTTTCTTGTCGACGAATGTCTTTGGAAAGAACGGATCTTCGTTGAATTCCTGTTCTCCTACATAGGTATGTCAAGTATGAAGCACTTTTCCTTCTTTGTCGAGATATTCGAGCGCAATCTTGGAAATCGTATCGAGTTGGATGCTGTCTGCGTCTTGATAGTCAGCATATTGTTTTTTGATATTCATCAATGTCCCATCTATCTCTTCTTGGGTAGGCTCATTCTCTATAGGGGTGATAGCTACTTTTTCTCGATCTTTATTGATGACTTCCACTTCAGGGAAGATATCCAATTTCAGATCGATGATAGTTTTTCCGTCTTTCTCTTCTTGTTTGAGATCGTATGGCTCTCCTATCAATTTCAATTCTGGCTGCTCTTTGAGCAATTCTTGCAATCCTGTATTGATAAGTTTTTCATATGCTCCGATAGAGAGATATTCCGGTTTGATATTCTTTTCTACCATATCCAATGGCGCAGCTCCTTTCCTGAATCCTGGCGCTTCATAGTCTTTTTGGAATTCCTTGAGCATGATAAGCTTAGCATCTTCATATTCTTTTGTAGTGACGGTAAGTTGAATCTCATAATTTGCATGCGTTCATTTCTTTACTGTTTTTTCCATGATAACAAAAAAATTATATAAAAAAACTGACTGACTCCTATGTACGGAAACCTGCTCCGATTTCAACTATAAAATTGCCTTATGGGCATAATGAGACTTCGTCTGTGAATATCTCTTGTATCATTCCGACTCTTTTATGGCAACATCATTCCCAATCCTTTTTATGATGACGTCATTCCCGATTCCTTTATGATGACGTCATTCCCGACCTGATCGGGAATCCAGTTTACTATTTAGCAAGATGGATTCCCGCTTTCGCGGGAATGACGTGGTGTGGTGTGGGAATGATGCAGTTGTGGTATCGGAATGAGGTAATGTAGTATGATTATCTACCCCGCAGGACTGCGGGGTAATTTCGACGTCATAAAAAACCTCATTTCATTCCACTTTTTTACTGCGTCTCAATTAAAAAAACCCTTCCAGTAAAAACTGAAAGGGCTGGTACAACTCGTCTTGGGGAAGCGT
>CAZJMP010000073.1:0-4562 GCA_964547365.1 uncultured Candidatus Peribacteria bacterium
CTGGCGATCTCAATATTGATTTCGTCAATAAAAAAATAGAACCGCTCAAAAAAATTCTGCCTATGTTGCCTTCTGTCATCACTAATGATAATGCTAATGCTTTTCTTAAACATGATCTCTATAAAGATCTGGATGAATTCACGCTCACCTGCGCGATCGACGAACTCAAAATACTCTTAAAATATTCTTTTTTCGATGTGGATGTAAAAGATAATGCATCCTGGATGCGATCTATAAAATTTCTCAATCAGCTCAAAAATATCATGAGAGAGATTTCTCGCAAATTCTGAGATATTTTTTATGTTGAGAAACCATCTGTAGAGAAGAAGCCAGTTATTTCTTCTGATCATATATCATCTCAAGAGAAAAAAATTGTCAATATTCCTTTGACTAAGAAACCTTCTTCTAAGAAACCTTCTTCTAGGAAAGCTCCTGTCAAAGATGCTCCTATTGATGATCTTCCTAAAAAGAAAAGAGAACCCTATATCAGAAATGATTCCATAATTATCGACCCTTCCCTTATGCCAAAAGAAAATAAGACGATAGAGCAATATCTCAAAGAGGCAGATCAGGATTTTACTGTAGGTGGTTTTAAATTCCTTTCGAGAGCTAAAGAGAGATATCAGCAAATTCTCCAAATGTTTTCATGAAGCTGACAAGAGGAGTATATCCGTAGTCAAATTGCACGCATTGATGAACAGATTGGTCTGGTTCACCGTCCTTTACCTCAAAAGACCGTCGATATGGAGACTCATAAAAAACTCCCTCCACAAGGGAAGATAGACGCCAAGACCTGAACTGTCGAAGATGATTTTTTTCATACATAAATCTTTTATTCTTTCTCTCTTATGTTTATGGCAGAATATGATACCATAAGAAAACTTATCAATAAAGTATATGCATATAAAGGTCGTATAGAGAATGATGCGAGCACTTCCGTTGTCCCTATCAGCGATGCTGATATTTCATCTTATGTGAAGACGAAACAGAAGTGTCTCAATGCTTTGCAGAACGTTCTTGCTTTTACTAAATCGCATGCTGTCATTTCAGATGCTTCTGAAAATCTTGCTGCTTTGTTGTCTAAAGTTACTTCTCCTACAGATTTGACTTGGGAATTGCTCAATAAGGCCACTAATTTTTGCGAAGATATCAAAAAAGATTCTCTTGTCCATTCAGTAACCAGAAGATATCAACGTACACCACGCAAGAATTTTTCCGCTCCTGATCGTTTTCAGGATGAACTACCTGTTTTGAAGCATATCTTGTGATTTCCTGATGTTCATTTCACTCTTAGAAATATCGACGGATTCCTTAATCCTGAACTGTATAAAAGTATGGATATCGAACAGGTAAAATTGGTTCTTAAAGAAATCTATCGTTTGCAGGAGTATTACTTCAGTGGAGAATGATCAAAAATATCTATTCCTCGTTGGTTTTCCAAATTTTTTTATAAGTTTAAAAATCTGTTTGAGCAAAAAGAAAAGCTTTTTTTGGGTTCTCCCTCAACAAAAAATCCTTCTTTGGTATCCAAACCAGTGATAGAAAAAAAGCCAGCTCCTGCTGTAGAATCTGTGCCATTGGATGTTGCTACATTGCATAAACGTGCAGAAACGGATTTCTCTTTGTGAAATTATGTAAGGGCTAGAGATCTCTGTTATCAAATACTTACCTCTTTTCCTAACTATGAATCTTTGTCTGATGTCCTTAAAATACTGGAGCAAATTAAATCGTATATTGAGGGCATCAAACAGAATCTCTCTCATAAACATACAGACAACCAATCGATTGAAGATGCTTCGACTCCAAAAAAAATCGACCCATCAAGGATCGATCCTAAGACATGAAAACTGAAGGATGATTTCGGTTAGACACCGACTCTAAAGAAAATCTCTTTGTCGACCAATTCCCTTTTTGTTCATCGCTTCAATGCGGAGATTTGCTTCATGATCTCTATCTTTTCCGGTATGTTTACTATAGGTTTCAACCGTGGTAAATCGATGGTGAAACTGAATGGTCTTGTTGGCTGATTATTTACAACTATCTTTGCTGCTGCTCTTCGTGTATCTCCATTAACCATATCTATCGCTGAAAATTCTGGTCCCATCTCTTTTTCCAAAAATTCTGCATCGGGTGCACCGACTTTGAATATGAAAAGATTTCCCACGTTACCGAAGATGGTTTTGGAAAGATCGAGAGCTCCTCATAATCATTCCTGTTTGAGCTGATCGATGTATTGATGCGCTATGATCAGTCATAATTTATATTTTCTCGCTTCAGACAAAATGCTTTCGATAGATTTTGATACGTAATTTTGGAATTCATCGATATAGAGGAAATATGGTTTTCTGTCCTTAGGATCCAGTTTAGCTCTTTTAAGCGCCGATAACTTTAATTGCATTGATACCATTCTTCCTACTAGTTTACTATTTTCCTCTCCTGTCAGACCTTTGGCGAGATTGACGAGTATGACTTTTCCTTCATTCATCGCGTCGAAGAAATTGAACGCTGATTTTGGTTGTCCGATTACGTTCCTGATGAATGTTCCCGTCGTGAATGGTCAGAATTTTGCTTGCAAGAATGGGATAATCTCTGATTTTTCCCTTTCTCCCATTTTCCTATACGTCTTGTTCCACCGTGCGGCGATGATAGGATTTTTTACGTTTCTTATCTTGGATTCTGCGAATGCATCGTCAGTGAATAATCTCATGATATCTACGAGCGTTCCTCCTTCCGGTTGCTCCATGAGCAAGAAACATGCGTTACGGAAGTAATCTTGGATACGCGGTCCGAATATTTCTTCACCGTACATGGAGACAAACATCTCTACCAGATCGTTGGTCACGACATCTCTTTCATCGTCATTTTCTGCACCGTCCAATGGATTGAAAGCAATCGGATATTCCGTGTTCGAAAGATCAAAATAGATTAGATCATCTATTCTTTCTTTTGGAAAATATTTCATGGTATCTTCTATTAGGTCTCCATGAGGATCGATGACACAGAATCCATTACCCAATCTAATGTCTTCTTGGAGAGCTTTCTTGATAAGCGTTGATTTTCATGAACCTGTTTGTCCTACGATATACATGTGCCTCATCCTATCGTCATTGTTTGTCATGATCTTAACTTCTTTTTTTATACCGGCATAGGTATTGTAACCGAGCATTATTCCGTCAGTCGGAATATTGTCTGGCGCCGGGATAATCTTGAACTTTTGCCGACTTATTCTTGGATTCCTGTTGAATTTTGCATTCGGGATATGGATGATTGATGATACTTCTTTGATACTTAGGATCATTTTTTTATTCCATTTTCGGATGTTGTGTAATTGCCTATTGTTTCCTTCTCGGAATAGTCTATTGATAAAATCTTTCGCAAATTTTTGGATATCTTTTGCTTTCTTGAATTTGAACGCGTTTAATCCTATATAATTGTACTGGCTGAATGACCTTGCGAGATCTTCTATGATCCTTTCCGGCCTATTCGCATCTGGTGAGGTAACCAATGCTCTTATCTTGATAGAGAATATCTCTTCTTCGACTTTTTTGTCGAGATCGCCTGTTTGTTGCTGTGTGAGATCGTTTTTCTTTGCATCATCGTTTGCAGCATCCTTATTATCGCTACTCGTTGAAGCGATTCCTTTCCATATATCTTTGAGCAGCATATTGATGAATGATTTGTTCTTTCCCTCTTTTATTTTCTTTGATTCTTTTCTCAGCGATTTGAGGGTGTTTTCGTCTAAAGGCGACATCAGTACCTGTAAACACATTTTTTCTTCGGTGAATACTTTGGAATATGCGGAAAGAATACTATCCATGGGATCTGCTTCGAAGACTTCGTAGGTTTTGGTTGGGTATGCATTATCTTTACTCAGGATGAATTCTCCTCCCGCCATGTATTTGCCCGCTTCGAGGAGTTTAGGTTGGTCGATAGGATCTACTACTGCGCCTATCAGAAAAGATGAAATCAATTTTTCCATGGTCTCTACATGTTCTTCAGGCACTCCCATGATGAATTTGATCACCTCTTTTTCTATAAACATTTCCATGCTGATATAGTTTTGGCCTAGATTTTTGAATTTTCGCCTATCTTCCACTATGGAGTAGAAATTTTTGTATATCTGATTCATGATCTGGATATTTTGTTTCATATCTTTTATGCTGTCACCTCCTTCATCGGCTCCTTTTGTCGTCACACTCTTCGGAATCTTGATCTGCAAGAATCTCATCTTTTTCGCTTGCATAATTCTGTGATTCTTTGACATAGAGGAAAAAATCGCCTTGATCGTTAGTGTTCCGATCAATCGTATGCTTAGCGCTATGATAATCAGCATAAGTACTTCGTTCATAGGTCTTTTATTTCGTTAAAACCGTTATAGCGGCTTGTTACTATTATACCTAATATATCCAAAAATGCAAATTTTGTCCTTTGGTTTCATGTTGACAATACATGTTTCTCTACCAAAAGTATGAAAATGATATGTAATAATCTTTAAAATAATTTTTTTTTAAAAATATTTCGTTTTGTCGTGTTTTGGCTTTCTTTTTTTGGGGCTTTTCGTG
>CAZJMP010000074.1:0-4479 GCA_964547365.1 uncultured Candidatus Peribacteria bacterium
CAAAGGAATTTACTCACACAGCGACAGTGACGTCAAGTCTGCCCTGAGCATCCAACGTAGGTTTATACAATCCTCCTCTGATAGCATTTTTTTTGGTAAGGATTCATTTCAAGATTCATTGATCGTCGACGATCGGCAACGAAGAGATTCATTTTTCATCCATGAGATCGAATGCCTCTTCATGAGAGATTCCTATTGTTCCAGTGATCAACTGTCCTCTATGGATATCTCCCAAGAGACTGAATTGATCCAATCCTTCCAAATCCTGAGGTTTGAAAATAGATATCGCTTTTCATTGATCGTCAATCATGATGACACAATTGTGTGCTCTCTTGTGAATGATTCCCAACGCATCTCTGATAGTATTGGTAGCGGTAACCGTGATAGGCGTATCATAATGGATATCAGCAGCTTTTATGTGTTTTACGATTCTTTTTAATGTTTCCAAGTCCATATCCTGAGGCAGAACTGCTAATCCTCCATAACGCGCCAAAGTCTCTGCAAGCCTCTTTCAGGAAACAGCATTCATGTTTGCAGCCACGATAGGGATATGTGTTCAGAAAGAAACGGTAGGCGTAACATCCATTTCCAACCTGGATTTTCCGTCGAAATAATTTTGGAACAGGAATACATCTTCATAGGTCAGCTCTTCATGTTCATACAATGGATTATTGAATTTCATAAGAAAATTTCCTAACAAAAATAAATATTTCTGAAATCATACTATCATTTTTCCTCGATTTTACAATATATATTCCTATCAAAAAACCATTTGACATATTATAGACAAAAAAATATAGTACAAATATATCTTTTACCTTTTACAATCTGTAAAATGAGTGAAGAAAAATATATTCGTCCAACTTGGGATGAGTACTTTATGGAAGTAGCAAGAACAGTAGCCAAGAGAGCAACCTGCGACAGAGGCAGAAGCGGATGTGTGATAGCAAAAAACAAACAGATTGTCTGTACATGATATGTAGGTTCCCCTCCAGGATTACCGCATTGCGATGAAGTTGGTCATCAATTCAAACAGACCACTCACGAAGATGGCAAAGTAACCAATCATTGTGTCAGGACCGTGCATGCAGAACAGAACGCTATCTGTCAGGCTGCAAAGATTGGAGTCTCTGTAGACGGTGCAACTTTGTATTGCAAGATGACACCATGTAGAACCTGCGCTATGCTTATCATCAGTTCAGGCATCAAAAAGGTTGTTGTAGAAAAAAAATACCACGCTGGAGCGGAATCCGAAACGATGTTCAAAGAAGCGGGAATTCAATTAGAATACTTCGACGACAGTATCGAACAATACGAAAAACAATAATATACTATACAAAAAAAGACGGATTGATTGTAAGATAGATGAACTACCTATTCCGTCTTTTTTTTATCATTACGTAGTTGTTCATTCAGGTGGAGCCTCTTCATTTTCTTTTTCTTGATTCATCTTTGCTCTCACTGCAAAAACGATGACAAGAATAACGAACACACCCACAAGTATTCAAAGGATAATAAGGATAATTTTCCATCGTTTAGTTGATCATCCTGCATTGGCTGCTGCTATAGAAGTATCAACCGGTTTGATTTCATTATCAGGACAAGTATCGCTCGCTATGGAATAAAATGCGAGGATTTTGCACATATTTGGCATGATGATAGTCTGCATATCAAGAGGGTCTACTTGATTATTTTGTACTTCAGCTCATTCAGCAGCAATATTTTTCTTGATAAGATTGATGATATCTTGCAATACAGCCTTTCTCTTGTCTTGTTGTGTAGCATTAGCTTCGGTCGTATCAGAGACAACAGATTCGAATTCCTTGAATAGTCACTCGACATCGACCGCAAGGTTGGACGGTAAGATAGAAAGTATTTCTGCCTTGGCTAACTGATATTCATTGCCACCTCATGCAGCTGCGACCGACTTATCCGTAAGTTGAGTAAATATGCTCTCAAGTTGTGTTTTTTGGTCATCAGTAAGTTTTACATCATGAGTTTCATAATAATCTTTGACAGAAACGACATTGGATTTCGTATCTACCTGATCGATCAATCAATCTCTCAATCCCACCATAAGCGTTCTGAAATCAGCCATATCCCCTGTTGATCCGACATCCTGCAAAGAATTGATAAACGTATTTATGGATTGATAGACAAGCGTCATCTCTGGATCAAGATTAGCCTCAAAATCCAAGAACGAAACAGTGAAATCCTTGGAGACAGAAGTGGTATCAGGTTTAGTATAATATATCCTTCCTACAACAGATTCATATTTCGGCTCATACGTCTTGAGGTAGAGATCATTACACAAAAAATCTTTATCATTCTCTTTGACACCATCATTATCGCTATCAAAAGCTATATCGGTATCTACATAACATGTGCCTTTGGAATTATCATATTTGATATACATCAGGATAGCGTTATTGAGGTTCTTACCGACAAAGAAATCTATATTGCCGTTGGTGATAGAAACAGCAGGTATGGAAAGAATATGGAAATCTCCTGCGTTAGCCGTACCGGTAGTCATAGTGAGCGTCCGTTTTTTGCTCGCAGCATTGGCGAAATTATCAGTAACGTCCATAGAGATGAAATACTTCTGATATGCAGGATAAGTAAAGACAAAAGCATCACCTGTAGTAACGACATATCATGAATCTTTTTTACAATCAGTCATACTGAAACAAACAGTTTTTTTGACGATACTACCTAAGCTCACATCCCTAAAGATCGCAATCTTATCGAATGTATCAGACAACAGCATAGGTTTGAGACCATTCTTTACGACAATAGTGCCTCATACGCCGACGCCTTTGTATCCTCTATACAATACAGCAGCTCTCGGTCTATATCAGAATTCGTTTGGTTCGGTATATACATGAGTGACACGATCTGATTTTGTGATAAGATCCCATGTGCCATCGCCATCAAAATCGTATTGGATAGTCCTTTCAGCGATGAAATCAGGCCTATCTGAAATAATTTTTGAGACGACATCGAACGTAACTTCATCACCAATCTCTGCACTAGCGACATCGGATTTCAAAGTAACCAAAGGTATATCTGGCCTGCTGACATCAGGAGGGAAAAAGACCAACGGACCATTTCCTATGATATCTTTATTATCCTGATTGCCTTCGTCATTGTCATACATACTGACAGCGAACATGAATTCTCCAGGTACTCTAGGAAGCGAGAAAAACGCATAATTGATATTCCCCGGAGTGATCTTTGTTTCCAATGGCCTACTTGGATCGTCCTTGTAATAATAATATCGTTTATAATAGGAGATAAATCCATCAGAATCGACAGGATTGATGGCTTGCACCTTTACGATGAGCGGATCGAAGGTATCATTGAAGATGTCTTTTGTATTATTTTCATTGAATCCGACACCGATTTCATTTCCATATTGAGGAAAGAAAAGCACAAGATTATCAAGTTTTGGCAAAGCATTTACTACCTTGAAATAGATCCTGATCTTGTGGCTCTTGGAGATACTGGTATCTTCTGCGGTAAGGTCAATATACGTACATCCCAGATCAGCGAATTTATATTTGAAATTGTTTTGTTTGTAGATCTCACTATTTTGAGGTTGAAAGAAGAATTGAAGAGCGTTCTTCTCTCATTTGGTGTTCACAGAAAGCGAAGGATCTACGATGAAATCCGCATATCTGTCTATCCTATATGCAGGTATCATGCTATTTTCTCATTCAGTATCAGGACATTCATCGCTTTGGGTCTGAATATTATTGAATTTATCCAATATAGTAAATCACGCTACAGGATACGTCTTTTCTCAGACAAATACATTTTTGCTCACTTCATTTTCCATACCATCACCTCCACTGACCTTCAGAACAACCTTGTATACACCTGCTTTGACATACGTATGGGATATCTTGTCAGTCTGAATCGTTCTCGTGTCCTTATCGGCAAAATCCCATTGGTAATTGACGATAGGTTGATTTGATTTGACGACAAAATTCATAGGATTACCCCATGGAGTAGCGATAGGAACAGCGAATATCTCAGGTCTAAGCGTAGAAACGATTTCTACCTCTTTTTCTATTTCAGCCATCTTTCCGTAATCATCTCTCACGGTAAGCTTGATGGTATGCTTTCCTACGACATTGAATTGGACCCTGACTTTTTCGTTATTGTTTTCCGAATTGACTATTTTTGTAGTCGCAGCATCGGAAAACGATCGTTCATAGATAAGATTATCATACCCGTTGGTTTTGTCCAAATCGGAACTTACCGAAGCATCAAGGATAAATTCAGACGGATATTTCCAGGCATTTCCTGGAGTGATCGTAAATTGAGGAATAGGGTCTGTCGATTCCGCATAGACAGAAAGCGAATCGGAATTTGTCTGTCCAAGTTCATCCTCTACGGTCAATTTGACAGTATATACTCAAGGTTTTTTGAATTGTTGCTTGATGGATTTGCCTTGGAATGTTTCCAATCTATCTC
>CAZJMP010000075.1:0-4325 GCA_964547365.1 uncultured Candidatus Peribacteria bacterium
TCTTCAATATCAGACAAGTCCTCAAACAGCTCAATAGAGCGATCGGAGAATCGGCGGAGATGCTAGAGATTCTGGATGAACCTCATGAGATCATCGATCATTCAGATGCGCTCTTGAACGTCACTGCAGGGAAAGTGGAATTTGATAACGTTCAATTCCAATATATCGATGGAAAGAATATCTTCAACGGTCTCGACCTCAGGATCAAAGCCGGAGAAAAGGTCGCGATCGTAGGTCAATCCGGTTCCGGAAAGACAACGCTCGTCAAATTATTGTTCCGCTTCTTTGATATCCAATGAGGAAAGATCATGATCGACGGACAGGATATCGCACAGGTGAAGCAGGATTCCTTGAGAGCACAGATCTCTATGGTCCCGCAAGATACCGTACTCTTCCATAGGTCGATCAGAGAGAATATCGCGTACGGAAATCCCGATGCGAGTGAAGAAGAGATTATCGCTGCCGCCAAGATGGCGCGCTGCCACGACTTCATTTCCAAAATGAAAGACGGTTACGATACCTTAGTCGGTGAGCGTGGAATCAAGCTTTCGGGCGGAGAGAGACAGAGAGTCGCTATCGCGAGAGCGATCCTCGAGAACAAGAGGATCATCGTTCTCGATGAAGCGACCTCATCATTAGACTCCGAATCAGAGCACCTGATCCAGGAAGCGATGGACGAGGTCATGAAAAACAAGACCGCTATCGTCATCGCACATAGGCTTTCAACGATCATGAAAATGGATAGAATCATCGTCATGGACAAGGGCCAGATCATCGAGAAGTGAAGCCATAGCGAATTGCTCGCACAAGAGCATGGAATATACAAGAAGCTTCGGGATATCCAATCATGAGGATTCATACCGGAGAGCGAATAGACGAAAGGACGATAGAACGATGTCGTCCGCTCGTCGGACGCGCAACATCGTTTTTATCTATTAATCCATTGGTATGTTTATCAATATATTCAAGAGCTTCTCGAGGTTAGAATGGAATGTCTACAAGCTCTATATCTTAAAATGATTTAGTAATGCATTGTTCACTATCCCTATCCTGGTATTATATTTCCAGAATCATGGATTATCTATGCAACAGGTGTTCATTATCCAGGCAGTATTCTCCGTAGCTATAGTATTATTTGAAATCCCTTCAGGATATCTCGCAGATATTCTTGGTAGAAGAAAATCTATCATCATAGGATATTTTTTCGTCTTCTTGTGAGCGACTGTCTATCGGTTATCAGGAGAATTTATATTCTTTTTGTTGGCTGAATTGATGCGATGAATAGGAAGTAGTTTTATCTCATGAGCAGATAGCGCCTTACTCTATGATACTTTGTTACAATGCAAAAAAGAAGATCAGTTCAAAAAGATAGAGGGAAGAAATAGCTCGATAGGAAGTATTGTAGAAAGCATAAGTGCATTTGTAGGATGATTGCTCTTCGCAGTAAGTGTTAAACTGCCTTTTTTGATCCAAAGTCTTGTATTCGTATGAGCATTCCTTTTTACTTTTACGCTCAAAGAACCCAAAATACATGAGCAATTAGATAAGAAAGAAAACCCATGGAAAAATATTCTCAAGATTGTGAAATACTCTATCCATGATCATAAGGAGATCAAATGGCTTATCATGTATTCAGCGGTCCTTGCGACAGCTACGCTGAGTATGGTGCGATTTATCCAGCCTTACGTCAAAGATGTAGGATTCCCTATCGCATGGATAGGATTGCTTCGAGCAGCATTAAATCTCTCTGTAGCGGTATTCTATCTTTTAGCTCATAAATACGAAAAACGATTAGGAAGAAAATTCTCGCTGATATCACTATTGATATTGGTTGTAGTATGATATGTTCTGACAGGAACATTTTATTCATTGCTATGAATACTTTTCATCCTTATCTTCTATTTCGTGAGAGCGATCAATGGTCCTGTACTGAGTGATTATATCAATAAACTAGTCAGCTCAAATATCAGAGCTACCGTATTGTCAGTAAAAGCATTGGCGATGAGAGCTATGTTTATCGTAGCATGACCTTTGTTATGATGGGTTACTGATGTATATAGTTTACAGACAGCGTTGATATTTTCATGAGGATTATTTTTAGTCCTCTGAAGTATAGCATTGCTCTATCTGAGAAAACACAAAGCTTTATAATATAGTATATGCAATGATATATTCTTTGCCTTCAGACCTTATTCTTCAAAAAGATTTTTCTGACACGGATTACGTACAGATGATTTCGATCATGGAACAGAACGACCTTTCACGCTACTTGATCGACAAGGGACAGTTTTATCTCGTAAAGGATGCGGAGAAAATCGTTGCATTCGGTAGGCTCTTTGAGATAGGAACCAATAAATATGAATTGTGATCGTTGCGGGTCGATGAACACTACAGATGACATAAGCTGTGATTGGCAATCTCTGAAGCGCTCATTCACGATAAGCAATGAGATAAACAGATCTATCTTGCGACGAGGAGAACACTTGGACCGTATTACGAAAAACTTTGATTCCACATCATCACCCAAAACATTCCCGAGAAGCTTGTCTACACAGGGAAACGGGCGCAAGAACACGGCATAGATTTTATCATCATGCAATACGAATAAAAAAAAGCTCGGTAGCGATACCGGGCTTTTATGATTACAACTCAATTTCTTCGTTCGTTTCTATTTCCTCGTCTCTTTTCCCTAGCAACGTGTTTCTTATTTTTTCGTCGCGATTCATCAGGATGATCGCATCCATATCGTCGGGATCTCGTACCTTGCCGAAGGTGTTGAGTTTGTCGGAATGATGGAAAGGGACGACATAATTGTTCGTCATTTTTTTGTATTCTTCGTTGAAGGTCTCGATGAAGTGCACGTTTTTCGTGATAGGGGAGATGACGATGACATCAGTTCAGGTCAATCATTTTTCATTGAATCGTTTGCAGAAAAGCTGGGAATAGAATTGCAGCGTCTCCTTGACGAGCTCTTTGGCGAGCGGATTCTGCTCGATGAAATCATAGGTCTTGTACCGATATTGGACGATACCATTGTCTTTGTACATCTGCTTCAATGCACCCATCCCGAGATTGAGCGTATCTACGGCGTGATAGAATCCGTTCTGGATCTTGATAGCTTTGCAGGAATGCTCGGTGATGTAGAGCAGCACGAAATTATCTTTTTTGAGATTGTTTCTGAGAAAGATGAGGGTGTGGAAAGATTGGGGGAGGATGTTGATATTCTGTACGGCCAGGAGATTTCCATAGACGGAATTGATGATATTCATCGTCTTCTTGTTGAGATAGACGATATACAATCTAAAGAAGATTTCCCCGGACTCTCCGATGACGTGCTTCTTCTCTTCGCCGTTCACATGGATGCTATCGAGATAGACCATGATCCTTTCTCCATCGACATCGTTGTGTTTTTTGGTCGCTTGGCATCTATCTTCGATGATATCCTTGAGATCTTGGAAGGTGAATTTCCTGTCGAATGTTTGGAAAATGTCGAATCTGAAAAACGCGAATCTGCTTTCGTCGAGCATAAAATAATGATTGTATTTTGGATATTCCAGTGATTCGTCGGTAATCTTGACGAGATTCTCATGCAGTACGTACTGCAGAATCTGCTCCTTTTCGCGGATCTTGTACACGCGGAAGCTCGGATGCGATTCTGAGAGATGCTCGTACCGGATGTAAAACATTATTCAATTACGAATTAAAAATTACGAATTACGAATCAAGAACTACGAATTAAAAATTACGAATTACGAATCAAGAACTGCGAATTAAAAATTACGAATTGGAAGTGGATTTTAGGGATTTTTGTATTGATCAAAGGATTCTTAGTATTTCTTCTACTTGGATATCGAGCGATTCGGCAACAGACATAGATAGATAATTTGTATCTTTCAATAGACGTATCCGATATTTTGTTTCTCTGGCTTCTTTATAGGCAATACTCATTTTTGATAAAAAATCTTTTTTTGACTGACCACCTATAGCTTCTTCGATATTCGCTCATATGGATGTTCAGCTTTTGAGCAGTTGCTTTGATAACGTATATTCTTGTTTTTCTTCAACTAAAGATTTATATGCTTTGACTATTGCCAGAGAAAATTCATAGCTTTTTTCTTGAATGACGTTGTCTTTCATAATCTTCTATAAAACGATAAAATACGTTAATAATTCGTAATTGATCATTCGTCATTCGTAATTGGTCATTCTTCCTCTTCTAGTGAATCCAAAATATCGTCATGAAGATCTTCCAGTGCTTGGCTGGTTTCTCTGATGACGGGATCCCTTTCAGGGATATACTCGCTATAGTCTTCACGCATGCCGAT
>CAZJMP010000076.1:0-2156 GCA_964547365.1 uncultured Candidatus Peribacteria bacterium
GCTGTGTAGGTCTTTTTAGCATCCTTGGAATATATACTTCATACCTTATCTAATTGTGTATATACCTCATCCAGACTATTCAATTCTTCAAAGCTAATTTCACTCTCAAAAATTTCCTGTCCTTGATACATCTCTTTGATCACTTCTCACTTCATGTTTGTTATTTTTCCTGACCGCAATTCTCAATCCCTAAATGTTCCCTCAGAAATATTTTTTTCTCAAGTTTCTGTATTCTCGTACGTTTTTTTACAATTTTCTCCTTCCAGCTTTCCATTCTTTCTTGGACCATTTTCTACTACACCGTCCTGAAATCTCATTTCGACTGAAAGCTTGAAATCTGTATTTTGCTTCACCACATACACCTCTGAGATTTTAGCATTATATTGGACCACGACAGCATATTCCTTTCACATTTCTTTTGCTTTTTCCATAGCTCTTTGTGTAGTTTTTTCTAATGGCTCTCAAGGGTTTTTTTCAATTTTTCATTCTTGCAAATTATTTTTTTCTCCTCACGAAAAATAATCCTCGGACGTCTTATTCTTTGTACTTTCCGCTTTTGGTGCATTTTTTGCCTTCATAAGTTCTGTCATCTCTCATTTCAATTTAGCCAATTCTGCTTCTCTCAATTGTAAGCTATTTTTTAACACTATCAACCTTTCTTGTATTTTAGGATTAGTAATATTTTTTTCACATATAGTTATTTCATTTTTTATAGTTTCTATACTTGCATTACCAAACTTATCTCAGTTTATATCTCAGCCTCATTGTTCTATTTTATTTATTTGATCATTAATATCTTGTATTTTATTTTTTACCTCTTCTGCAGTCAAATTATCATATGCATTTTCTTCTTTTTCTACTTTTACTTCCTCTTTTTTTGGAGCTTCTTGCGATGTCTTTTTTGATGGACCATTTCTATTGATTGTTTCTTTTTTTGTCTGCTCTTTTGATTTTCCTTGTTGAGTATTTGCTTCATTTGCATTTTTTTTCATTTCTGACCACATTGTTTGTGTTTTTCCATCATATAATACAAGATCCACTATTTCTCATTTTCCATTCCTTACTACATCTTTTATCATAAATTCATCTAATTTTTCATTAATTTTGTGTAATGGATCTATTTTACGCAAAGCTCTCAAACCTATTATCATACCCAACATACTTACCATATCTTTCATACTAATTTCCTTAAATTTTTGATCAAACAACAAACTTATAACTTGATCTGTAACCATCAGCGATCACATCTCCACACCCATTCATTTAACTAAATTACCTAGTTTACTCATATTGAAATTTATTTTATATGCCTGTTTAGACAAAAGTCTACTTGATATCACTTCTGCATCTACAAATCAAGATTCTAGATTATTTACTACTCTTGTATTTTTGGCTACCATTAGATTACTTTCTGTTTTTGATGCTAATTGAGGGAGAGATATTTTTGAATTACTCAATGCTTTAATTTGATTCGGTGAATATTTCATGCCTTTAGGTAATTGTCTTGGCAATAAAGATACTTCTGATGCCGTCAATGATTTTCCTGATTCTAATTGTTTCAAAAGTGTTATTTGTTCTGTTGTACATTGTCCATTTTTTAGAAGCGATCATGACATAATACTACTTACTTCTTTGAGTACTCACAAAAATGCGATACTTTGAATATATCATCTTGTGTCCCCCAACCCATTCGTCCAATCAGCTCAAGCATATATATTATTCAACACTGTTGATGATATATGAAATGTCGTTCATTCAATAACAAGCTCCACTGTTCATGTAACCAATGCTCATATTTTAGTACTAGTACTTACGGTTTTTGTAAATACAGGAATCAATCATCCTTTTGCCAACATCGAGTATTCTCACATCCTAGCTGCCAAAGTATTCAATCTAGCTACCTTGGAAGCATTCAAAGCCCATTTTGTAGCACTTAAGACACTTTTGGCGACTAAATTTCCTATTCACATAGAGATGAAGCATATCACTATCTGTATAATCAATTCTTTTGCTATTGCCTGATACATATTGATAGTTGCATCAGCCGTATACTTACCTATTCCATGCACGCTTGCAAAATGTGAAAGTATTTGTTCATCTGATGATTTATTGTCTTTATCTCTCAATCCATTTATTGATTTTTTATTACTTTCCAT
>CAZJMP010000076.1:2256-4307 GCA_964547365.1 uncultured Candidatus Peribacteria bacterium
AAGGTGGTGTCTTTTTGAGACCAGTAAAAAATTCATCTATCTTTCACATACCTTTATTAAATCAATCTTCATCATTTTCTATTCTCAAATTAATCAGACTCTGATCTGTTCATACAGACGAATCTGTTATTTTATCTACAGCATTTCACGATTGATATCACTCCGCTCGTGATATTGTCGCATCATAATCTTTATCTATTTCTCTCATTCCTGACATAAAATACTCTATCATTTTACGACGTCATTGTTCCGTATTCCGATCATATCATGAAGCTCTTGCGCCTGCCGGATTGACCACAAATCCTCTCAAATCATAGAAAAAATTCACCTGATGATTATGATTTTCATATCAATCGATCCAGACAGATTTCAATAATCAGTATCAAGGATATACACACTGGGAAGGCACGGTTAGGGAAGAATAATCCTGACGAGCTTCCGTAGTAAAAAACATCTTATCAAAAGCATTACTGAATCTTTGATTCCGATCTGATCATTCGTAAGTCTTCAACACCTCCATTTCCTTGACTCACTGAGGATAAAGTTCATTCACTCCAGCCTCTCGCGCATTAGGTGCTTTCTGTTGGTAGTAATTTATCCATGCATCACCAAATTGCAGCATCATATCTATTCTTTGTATTTTCTCTTTCACTCTTTCTATTTTTTGATCTACTTCCAAAAATAAATTATCACTCTTTTTGACATAGGCGTTGGAGTTTTTTGCATTCCAATCTTTTGATATACCTGATTCCGTCAGTATGCTCTTTATAGTATTACGTGTATTCTCATCTAATTCCGGCAATAATTTCTTAGCGTAGCCCATGATAATCACCGCTGCCGAATATTGTGGATTTGAATTCTCTATCTTCTTGCCATTAGCATCAATGCCAGATTCAGGTGCATTCTTATATATTTCCAAAGCAGCAGTAAATCTCTCTTCCTCAGTCAACGACTCATCATCCATGATAAGTTGTATGACTTTCTGTGCTTCAGCAGATGTGCGAATCTTTTTTGTTTTTGCCTCATGTAATTTGGTAAAATCTTTATCTATTTCCACAGCTCATTGCAGCACAGACAATCATTGATATGCCAACAATTGCTGGATAGTCCTTCTTCCGACTATACAATCCACTGCTGATCTGCTTGCAATACCTGCATTGGTCTCTTTTTGAAACCTATGCAAAAGAACAGCAAACTCACTTCATGATGTAAAAGGATGCTTGAGTTCATATTTTGCATCTATTTTTTTATAATATGCATCCAACAACAGTTTTATGACAATAAGTTTTTTATCGTCTTTAGATTTCCGAACATCAAACAGTGTCGATAAACGACTTTTAAGCTTTTTACCACCATCATTCAATCCTGCCTTTTTTGCTATACTGTTTGTCAAATCATCTATATTTTCTTTCATAACATATCCCTCCAACAATTCATTCATTTTTGTATCTTTTTTCAATTGTTCACGATTTGCCGATTGAATATCTTTCAATAATAGATTCATATTAGTTACTTTCACATCCAAAAGCAATTTTTCCTGTGATCACAAAAACCTCAATTCTGCAGCATCAAGTTTATAATTTCCTAATGTCTCACTGATTTTGAGTAGTTCACTTTCCTGGTTTGTCTTTTCTGTTTGGCCTGCCATGAGAACATTATAAGTTATCTAAAAGTTTATTGGCATCGTTTTTTTCCTTTTCGCTTAATGTATCTCCTAAGACCATTGTCTTAATATACATCAGCTGTTTTTTCGTCATATCAAGTTCTTTTGACTTATCTAATGTAATATCCAGATTTTTATATATAGTATCAAGTGTCGACTCTTTTATCACTCATGAAAGATTCAACAAAAAAATCACATCATCAAAAGGAACAATTTTCTGATCATCCAATTGCGTAAATATCGCTATCAATGTTTCCTTTTTTTCTAAGTAACTCAATTGAGCGAATTGATCGAGTGATAACATAGATGACATAAATAGATAAAATTCTCTATTCTAAGTATATTCCAATCCGCTTCTAAATAAAAAAAAACGCCCATTTTGGGCGTA
>CAZJMP010000077.1:0-4267 GCA_964547365.1 uncultured Candidatus Peribacteria bacterium
ATTTTTCATGACCGATAAAAAAAGAGATAAATCCCAAACACTATATAAATTTATATAAAAAAGTCAATCTTTTGTATAAGAAAACTATATTTTGTACACAGAATGAAAATTAGACAATATTTGGTCGGAAAGTGCTTCCGGAGTAATATGCAAAAACTCTGACACGAATTCATAGATATATTTCACATTCGCTGGATGATTATCGGTTCCACGGACAATCTGCGGTGTCAAATACGGTGCATCCGTTTCCAAAAGCAGCTGAGTCAAGGGTACGATTTTCAACGTCTCACGCAACTCCTCCGCTTTCTTATACGTAACATTCCCACAAAATCCTACATATAAGTTTTCACATTCCAAATTCAAAATTTCAAATTCTCTTGGTCCATATCCCCAACAATGAAAGTAGATAGTCAGATCCTTGTAATCCTTAAGTATCTCTAATGTATCTTGGAACGCGTCCCTCGAATGCACAACCAGCGGCAATCACGTTTCACGAGCGAACTCGCAATGTTCGATGAACAGTTGTTTTTGGATTTCCAATGTCTCGAGTCCATTAGGATAATGAAGGTCGATTCAGGTCTCCCCGATAGCGACCACGTATTGTTTATTGTCAGAATAGAGTTTATTGAGTCGTTGCATCTTTTCAGGAATATTTTCGGAAGTGACGACATTTTCCACACATTCCAACGGATGCCATCCTACAGTCGCTTTGACGATGCACGCAGGGAATGTAGTCATAGATGTTTTCGCAATTTCAATCCCTTGTATGTTGTATGATTCACTAGCTCCGGAATTCACCAAACCCACGCCTCCGGCATCGATAAATTTTTGAAGATATCACGGTCGATCTTCCACCAATGGCGTAGTATTCAAATGGGTATGTGCATCTATCAACTTCATAATTTTTCGACGAAAACATAAAAAAAATTGAGTTGCTTTACTTATATAATTTCGTAAATACTAATCAACGAAAAAAAAACATAATTCGTAATTTTTAATTGATAATTGAAAGTATGGCAGTAGTATTATGAATTTTGATGTTCATGTGATTAGTGTTAATCCACGAATTTGGACATTTCATCACAGCAAAAAGAAGCGGAGTCAAAGTATTGGAATTCGGTATCGGGATCCCGCCGAAAGTCTGCAATCTCCGAAAAGACAAATCAGGCACACAATACAGTCTCAACCTGATCCCACTCGGTGGATTCGTCAGATTAAAATGAGAAGATCCAAAAGACGAAGCGGATTTCAATGCAAAAGACAGTTTCATCAAAGCAAAGATAGGAAGAAAATTCATTATACTAATCGCTGGAGTCTGAATGAATATCGTATTGGCACGAATACTCTTCACGGCAATCTTCACCATGGGGACAAGACCTATCTCCGTACTGCCAGAAAATGCATTAGCATCACAACAAAATAGCTATCTGATGCCAACGGTAAACTTCCTATGGAAAGAAGGATTCATCAGCGGAGAACTTGTAGCCACCCCAGCCAAGATAGAAAAGGTATCCGAAGATGCGCTAGGGCAGAAAATGGGACTACAATCAGGAGATATTATCCTCTCGATAAACAATGAACCTGTAGACGTATGGAATATAGGAAGCGTACTCAAAAAAAATATAGACCAAGATATAACACTGGTGTTCAATAGAGATGAGAAAAAGACACTTGTCCAAGAACATTGCCCTGCGGACAATTGCATTCTATGACTGACATTCTACGCAGAAGAATTGAATCTTAAGCCGATCAAATTTCCATTCTTCACCGCGATGCGGATAGGAGCCAAGGAAATCAAAGCACAGACCGTACTGACCTTCTCAGCACTATGAACACTAGGAAGCGACTTGATCTCAATGAACAAGCAAAGGATAAAAACATCACTAGATAAACTCACCGGACCTGCGGGAGCGATCAAGTTTTGAGAAGCGTTATTGAGCTCAGGAGGACGAAAACTCTATCTAGCGTTTGCAGGAATGATATCATTAGCACTCGCTATCTTCAATGTATTGCCTATCCCAGCGCTTGATGGAGGAAGATTGCTTGGTGTCATTATCCAACGGATAGGAAGATTGAAACCAGAAAAATATTTTAACGTCGAAGGATATATCAATTTAGTGTTCTTCTTGGCATTGATGGCATTGGGAATCTACATTTTGCTCAAAGACCTCAGCCGTTTCCGAGAGATCAAAATCCCATTTTTCGGATAAACTTCCTCACCTTCTTTCCCTCTCCTTCTGAGAGGGATAAAATCACACCCCTTCTCTGAAGGAGAAGGTAGGGATGAGGAAATTGCGAAACATTAGAAAAAAGACTCTCCTGCTGTAGGAGAGTTTTTTAGTAATAACAGAAAATATTATTTACTGCAGGCATCTATCATATGTTTATATTCGTTCGCTTTGCGGATATATCCGGGAAGATTTTCTTCCAAAGTCTTGAGTCATTCTTTTTTGAGTTTGAGATACGTTTCATTGAGCTCCGTCAAGACATTTGGATCTACACAAGTCTTGTTTTCAGCCATATTGATCAATTCCTGGTATGTCTTTTCATAATCGAACTTTTTCTGGAAAGCTTCAGAATTGGTGTTGGTGACTTTGTGGACATAGACGACGGCCCTCTGCCAAAGCACCTGGAATCCTGAAAAGATAGACGCTTTTTCCGCAGGATGGCTTTGGATATAAGAAAAGGAGAATCATAACAATATGAGTCCGATGATGAGTTTGATAAGATTTTTTCTGACAAACGCTTTTTCTTCTCTATCCATAACAATACCAAAAAGACATAAATAACTGTGTGAGTCATATATTTTTCAGACTTCTTTTCAAGGACTTCTCAGAAAATGATATTTTCCTTGCTAAAAAACGAAGAAACGATACAACAATAAGACTTCGTCTGATAAAATGATAAACATCCTAACGCATGCCTGCCTGTCGGCAGACAGGGATGATAAACTGATAAACCTTTTATCGTGCGAAGCACTTTTATCGCGAGTCATAGACGAGCTTTTATCACGACCAACGGGAGCTTTTATCACGAAGTATGTATAATGAAGTTTGCTTTTGTCCATTGTCGAATCCAGCCAGGAGGAGCGCTCGCAGTACTGCAAGATCTCATCGACGAGCAAAAAGACGTCAATCACGCCAAAGTATTTACGCTCTTTTCCGATTGCAAAAACATCGTAACCAAACAACACACCTACGAGGTAGTGACAGCATTGCCGAAACGAATAAACCAGCTCTTCGGACGATGCAGCAAAAAAAGCATCCCGCTCCTCTCACGACTCTTCGATTATCGTAACCTCATGCTATTCTATCCAAGCCTGATGAGAATACTCTCCAGGAAAATCAAAAGATATCATCCTGACCATATTTTCATTTCCTCATTCGCCATCGCGAAAAACATAACCCCGATATCCGGCATCAAGACAACGCTCTATCTCCACTCGCCTATGCAATATATCCGGACGCATTATGACGAATACAAAGAGAAACTGACCGGTATCAAAGGAAAGATATTCAATCGGATAGTCCCAAAACTCAGGACACGAGATATGAAATTCACCAAATTCGACAGAATATACGCCAATAGCAAATACACCGCACAAGAAGCGAAAAAACTGTATGATATGGAACATATCACCGTCAAATATCCTCGCATCCCGGGAAAATTTTTCATCCCGGCAATCCAAGAATCCCCATTGGAATATTATCTCTATGTCGGCAGATTGGTGAATTTCGTCAGGGAGACCGATAAGATCATCAGACTCTGTAACGAATTGAAAGTTCCGCTAATCGTGATGGGAAGTGGCCCCGACGAAGCATATCTCAAATCCATCGCAGGTCCGTCAATCATTTTCATCGGACGGATCAATGATATCGATGAAAAAATCAAAATCATCAGCCAATCCAGAGGTTTGATCAACCTCACCAAAGAAAGCTACGGAATCGGAACCGTGGAAGCGATGTTGCTTGGCGTACCGATTTTCTGATATAGTCAATGAGCGACTGCCGAATTGGTGGATGAAGACTGCGGAGTTTTGGTTGAAAACAAGAAACATCACACCCTCGTAGAAGGATTTAAGAAGTTTATGAGCACAAAACGGAATAGAGAGATGATCGCGAAGAAAATCAGAGAAAAACGAAAAAATAAGTAAAAAAACGATATCGCACAAACCACCCATTTTGGCATACTATACGCAACCTTATGTCGCCTTTTGTACCATTACCGCTTCTATGACGACACTCTATGTCGCACAGAAGCTAGTTGT
>CAZJMP010000078.1:0-4198 GCA_964547365.1 uncultured Candidatus Peribacteria bacterium
GCGTGACCGGCGAAGAGATATTGATGTATATCAAAGGGAATATCTACAACGAAGATGGATACAAGAATGAAAATTAACCCTAACGCGCAATAAAAAATCCTAAAATATATGAAAACAAAAAAACAAAAAAAACCGAAATCTGATTCTGTATGGTCGGGAGAACGGACTCGACAATTGACTCGATATGAACAATGGTATATCGCTCGTTATCGATTGCATCCCAAGGTGGAAGAGCGTGTGATCACGAGCTGGAAAGCCTACAAAGAACCTCGTGTTGCTCCCTACAAAAAAGAGCCCAAAGGGATGATAGGATGGCTATCCAATATCGTCATGTATCTCTTACCTTTTATGCTCTGGATTGCGTATCTGGATCCCGGCTATGTGAGACTGCAGCAGTGGATAGGTCATCATGCTGAACAAATCGCTCAGCTTATCATTACCATCGGAGTGATCATGAGTTGGATGTTTGTCGTTGTTGATATGATCGTCTTCATAGGATATATCCATATGACGCGCTATATCCGGCAAGACCCCTGGAATCCGAGATTCCTCAATACCTGGAAACGGAATTCCCTTTGGCGTACAGTTATCAGCATGGTGTTTATGGCACTGATATGTTCAGGGCTGATCGTCAACGGGTGGTATCTCCTTTGTGGTTGTCTGTTGATAAGTTATCTTCTTCGTGTATGGGGTGCGTATATAGTGAGACGTATCGTCAAAATTTACATGTATCCGTATGCAAAATAATGATCGGCTGGTGTTTCCAGCCTTTTTGTTAACTTGACTTTTTATAGGAAATATATATAAAAAAATATATACCAAAAATAAAAGTCCTATGGATAAAGTATTCGAAGATCTTTTATCAATGATGAAGCTAGCGAGCACTATGACGCCAGCTGAAGTTGATTTCAGCTACAAGCTGAAAGAATATAATAAGATCACCAATAGGGAACTGGAAGTTCAGGGCACTAGTAGAGGAATAGTGTTGATCTGGAAATCAGCCACCGGGGTGCTTATTGCTTGTCCGATACGATCAGATTCTTTCTTTTTCTCCGAAATCGGTGTGCTTACAAACGATTGCTTTATCGATCTTGATATGCATTTCGGAAAAGAAACAGAGGAAATCCTTACGGTATATGCCGAACGTGATGAAAACAAGTCGTTATTGAAGATGTTGGTGCCGGGCATTACCCAGTATTTCAAATGATCATGTATACCTTATTTTGCCCTTCGCGGTTTCGCGGAGGGTTTTTTTGATGTTGAAAATGCGGTGATTTTCCCTACCTTTTATCTATAAAAACTCATGTATACTACTGCAACATCGAAGCGTGGGTTTCTACATGTAAAATTCCAAATTTACTTGTCCTCGAAGGGGGAAATTTAAAATGTTAACATAGAGGTGATGGTAAAAACATATTGTTCTCTAGATGAAATCGTTGCTATCTTCGGCGTCACGTTACCAGTTGCCAGGAAGATCATCAAGAAACACAAGGTCGACACCTTCACGAGCAAAGGCCTCAAGATCAACGCAAAGGATTTCAACAAAGCATACACCAAATATTACAACCCTTCACTCTTCACTACCCAAAAATAATTTTATTCTGAACTCCATCACGCATGAATTTCACTGATCTCTATTCACGCTATCTCTATGATTTTTCTTATCGCCAGTTTGTTCTAGAAAAGGACGATGATGATGACGATGAAGACATGGATGAGGTAGATAGAGAAGAAGAGGAGGAAGATGATGAAGTGTTGCTGATATAGACCTCTTGAATTTTTTCTGGAGATTGCTACAATTCTTTTCGTTGCCACATAGTCCAAACACATAGGAATGAGATGCTAAGAAGTTTTAGCGTCTTTTTTTTGTGATATGGTTTGTTGAGAGATTAAGCAACCCCACCTAGCGCCTATTGGCGCATACCTCCCCTATCAGGTAGGGACGTCTTCCCCTGTGAGGGGGAATGCCACGAAGTGGAAAGGGGTTGACTACATCGCTTATAATAGAAGCTTGATTGATTATTCCAGAGAGAATAGAAAAACTCCCACGAGAGCAGAGTGAATATTTTGGCATGTAGCATTGAAAGGAAAAAAATTGCTGGGCTATAGATTTAGAAGACAAAAAATTATCGGTTCTTTTATTCTCGATTTCTACTGTTCTGAACTACTCTTGTGAGTTGAGCTCGATGGCAGATATCACAATGACACCGTCGCATATGATCGCCAGAGAGATGCTGACATTTACAAGAAAGGAGTTCTCGTGGTCAGATTTAACAACGAGGATATTGAGAAAAATCTGTGATGAGTAATCAGTGAATTGGAAGAGATCATAAAAGAAAGACATAAAATTCTTAATTCGTAATTTTAAATTCGTAATTGAATATTATGATCCAAAAAGTCAAAACCTATGCCAATGTCGGACTCGAAGGTTACGAGATTATCATCGAAGCGGATTCTAGCAAATCGCTGCCGACGATAGAAATCGTATGATTGCCTGATGCCGCCATCAAAGAATCCAAAGAGCGTTTGAAGGCTACATTCCGCAATGTCGCCATAGAATTGCCCAAGAGAAAAATCGTGCTCAATTTATCTCCCTCCGATATCAGGAAAGTCGGGACGAGCTTCGACCTGCCGATGGCGGTGGCTATTTTACTGCTCATCTACGAACATAACGTGACGATCAATATCGATGAATTTCTGTTTTTCGGAGAGCTGTGATTGGACGGTAGCGTCAAAAGAGTCAACGGATTACTGCCTTCTGTCATCGCTGCGATGCAGCATGGCTACAAGCATTTCTTCGTGCCGGAGGAGAATGTCTACGAATTGGAATACGTCCCGGGGATCACGATCTATCCATTGAAGATGTTCAGTGAGATTGTGGAATATTTTGTCTATGGAAAAAATTTTACTCCTATCGACCAAGCCAAAGATATCGAAATGTTATATCAAGAAGGCAAAGAGCATGACGTCGATTTTGCACAGATCAAGGGACATTTGCTCGCCAAGAGAGCGCTCGCGATCGCGGCTGCAGGTTTCCACAATATCCTGATGGTCGGCGCGCCAGGAAGCGGAAAGACCTTGTTGAGCAAAGCGTTGCCGAGCATTTTACCGCCGTTGGGATTCGAAGAAATTCTCGAAGTCTCGCAGATCTATTCCGTTGTCGGAAAGCTGAACAAAGAGTTGCCGTTGATCACCAGAAGGCCGTTCCGTCAGGTACATCACACGGCCTCCAAGATTTCTATTACCGGCGGTGGATCGCGTCTCACGCCGGGAGAGATTTCGCTCGCGCACAAGGGAATCTTATTCTTCGACGAGTTGACCGAGTTTCCGCGCGAGGTGCTCGAAGTCCTTCGTCAGCCACTGGAAGACAAATCCGTCGTCATCTCGCGCGTCTCCGGCACTATCCAATATCCCGCAAATTTTATGTTCGTCGCAGCGATGAATCCGTGCATCTGCTGATATTACAAGGACCGCGAAAAAGCGTGCAGCTGTTCGCACATGGATATCAAGCGTTACCAAGCGAAAATTTCCGGCCCGCTTTTGGACCGCATCGATATGGTGCTCGAAATCCCGCGTGAAGATATCGAAAAAGTCTTGGACAATATCAAAGGCGAAAGCTCTGCCACGATTAGAGACAAAGTCATCAATGCCCGAAAACTCCAACAACAAAGATTTGCTTGAACTTCGATCACATCCAACTCGCAGATCACGTCCAAACATATCGACGAACTGATTCCATTGACGGACGATTGCAAAAATTTCTTAGCGGAAGCTGCGAGAAAACTGACCTTATCGACAAGAGTCGTACACCGTACCATCAAGCTCGCACGCACCATAGCCGATATCTCAGGCGAAGATACCGTCGCCGTGAAGCACTTGGCTGAGGCACTGCAGTATAGGAGCAAGACGATGTTCGTAGAAACGCAGTAGCATTGTATGCACCCGGGTGCAAAAATCGCACCCGGGTGCTAACCACTGCAGTTGAATTTTCCTAGGAAATCATTATGATGCCAGATACGAATTTATCTTTGTTACCGTATTGCCATGAAAAAACTCGCCCTCATCATCCTCGACGGATTCGGCATCAATTTCACGACGCCTACCCATAACGGAATCATCCAAGCACATTCTCCATTATTCACAAAACTTTTTTCTGAACCATATTCCTCATTGGACGCCTGCGCCAGAGCGGTAGGAC
>CAZJMP010000079.1:0-4099 GCA_964547365.1 uncultured Candidatus Peribacteria bacterium
CCTGACTTCCTGGCTCTTTGGTGGTCGGCAAGGCTGTAGCTTCTTTGCTTTCTAGTTATTTCATCAAACCGTTGGTGCAGGTGAATCATGTGTATGGACATTTATTTTCCTTGTTGCTGGAAAGAAAAACTTCTGACATCCAATTCCCTATGGTAGTGCTTACTGCGAGCGGTGGACATAATGATATCTACATCGTAAATAATTGAGAATTGAAAATTGAGAATTGAGAATGATTGGAACGAAGACATTTTTGATGATACCATATAGCAAAAGTATGATATACCTTGGATGATGCGGCGGGTGAGTGCTTTGATAAAGTTGCGAGGATGCTCGGCGGTCCATATCCGTGAGGACAATGGATTTCTGAAAAAGCTGTCCAAGGAAAACATAATCCTGACGTTGAATTCAAACGTATCTTTCTTTCCAAGGAGAATTTTGAATTCAGCTTTTCGTGAATGAAGTCTCAGGTATCTATTCTTTTGAAAAAATTGGAAGAAAATGGAAAGATTGAAAGATTGGACGATGGAAAATTAGCAATTCCGGAGGAACTTAGCTGTGATATCGCCTATGAATTTCAAGAAGCTGTTGTCGAAGTGATGGTCAAGAAATTAGTTCGTGCGTGAATTTCTTTCGGTGCAAAAACTTTGTGATTAGCAGGTGGAGTTTCGTGTAACGATAGATTGCGAGAATATTTGAATGAATATTGAAAATTGAAAATTGAGAATTGAATATTTCTCAGGCCGATGAAGAAAGTATATTCGACTGATAATGCCGCGATGATAGGACTTGCTTGAATACTTGAATTTAGTGAAAAGTGAAAAGTGAATAGTGAATAGTGATGGAATTGCTGGAATGGACTATTGTTGATATATGTTATGGTGTAGGGGCGATTATCAATCGCCTTTTTTCTAAATTAAAAAAGAGGCCGGAAAACCGGCCTGTACGTCATGCTTTGACGATAAAGATATACCATTTTGTGTGTTTTTTACTTGTTCCATGCAACATGTCATAACATGAATGATGTACCATATGGAACATGAGATTTTTGATGTATACATCTTCGGTATTCGCTTTCAATACACGTATCTCATAATGATTATTTGTTTTGCACGTAGGATCGTAAATAAGCGTGAAATCCATATATTCACATCCTTCTTGTTCATGGGTGAATGTCTGCATTCGTGCTTCTCTAAGCTCTCCATCCAAGACAATCGGCGTAGATGATTCCATGAACTTCAGACTGAATTCATGAAAGATTCTCTCTTTCGGGATAATTGGCTCGTTCATAGGTGTTTTTTTTGTTATTGTTTACTGTTTCTTTTGATCCACGCAAACACTGTACCGCTCACTAAGTAGCTTTCGCTGTTTATCGTATGGATTCTGTCTTCTTCTCTTGGTCCTGTTCCCATATAGGAAATCATTGAGCTTGCTGTGATGGTGAGCTGAGCGTGTTTAGTTCTCAATACTATTACGATATCACCATTTTTGTCTGCGGTGATGTCGCACATTTCTGTCTCGTACTCACTTTCTTTAACAATCCTTAGCATATATTCCAATGCTGTAATAAAGGAGGATTGTTTTGCTTTTTTTTGATCCAACAAATCAAAAGATTTTTGGATTTCTTTGAGAAAGATGCTCATGGTTTTTTTGTTTTGGTTTATACTATGTTAGGCTTTTATTTGACGTTGTAGAAGAGTTTGATACATTCATCAAGATCCCTGATCAGATCCATTTTCAACGCTTCTGTCGGTGTTTTTCGCATATAGCTTTTATGCTCTTTAGGATTTATTATCACTTCTGGTCTTTCTTCGAACTTCTTCGAATACATATGATAGATGAATTGATAGTCGGGATAGGTCACGAAGAGTTTATCGAAATATTCTGCATCGCTGAGATCTATCTTGGTCTCTTCCTTACCTTCTCTGTCCATTGCTTTAATCGCTGTCTCTCCTTCATCTATCTTTCCTGCTGGGACGCCATAGGTATTTCCTTCTGGCTTATGATCCTGTCTGAGCAGGAGCAATATCTCATCATTGTATTCTACAAAGCAACTCACTACCTCGAATTTTGGAGTGAAGTTTTCTGGTTTATTTCTGGAAATCATTTTTATGATACGGAAAAAATTAAATAGAACATTCTATATTTTTTTTGTTTTTCGTTTTGTATATCGCTTATTTTACGCTTTTGATCGTGATATCAAATACCAACGTCTTGCCTGCCAATTCATGATTGGCATCGAAAACTATTTCGTCTTGTTTGACTTCATAGACCTTGAATACTTGTCCGTATGATGACATCACTTGCATGCCTACTTGGTATTGGTCTGCGTCAGGAATATCTTTTTTCGGCATAGTGATGAGTTTTTTCTCATCCCGTTCTCCGTACGCATCTTTTGGCTCTATGGTCACGGTTTTGGTTTCTCCTATTTTCATTCCGATGACGCCTTGGTCAAATCCTGCGATCATCTGTCCGGCTCATGCAGTGAAGGTCAATCCTTCGTCGTAATTCCTTCCGGATGAATATTTGCCGCTTTCTTTAGCGACACTCTCTATACTCGTATCAAATACGGTTCCATCTTGGAGTTTCCCTACATAATCTACGGTTACCGTATTTCCTTTCTCGACGGTTTTTTCTACAGCGCATCCCATGACTCATAACATAACAAGTGATAAAATAGGTATAACAATCAATTTTTTCATGATCCTTTGGCTAAAGGATAAAAGTGGTCCTAATGTACGTATTTCTTCTCTCTTTTCAAACCCTATTTCGTCTGCATTTTTTTTTGCAAATGCGGTGAAAATAACTATAAGTGACGAGTATGCCATTTTTTGGCTTTGTTTTCCGAATTTGTTCCGTTCAATTGCATTTAGCACTTACCTATTTTCATGAGATCATTGCTCTCTAGAACTATATCAAAATTCGTGTTGATGATTTTCGCTCTCGGAGCTGTTTTCTTCATCAGCAAGATCAGTGCGAGCATCCCTAACGACTATATGGCTAATTACGAAATCCAGGCGGATTATAATAAGATCCTCTGAATCTTTGTCGAAATAGATGCAGCAAGCAAGATAGGAAGTCAGATCCCTCAAACTAAGTTTTCCGAACTCAATGCAAGCTTTCAGATAGTGTTCCCTAAATTCCCTCAGGATTATGCTTTCAAGGTCACCTATCAGCAATGTTTGGATATCACGCAATGATTGGCGAACTATACCAGCATAGATTATCAGAGTAAGCTTGCTTCCTTTATGACCAATTGTTACAAACCTTTCGGCGATATCGTAAAAAAGGTCAACTCGAAATATACCGTTGTCGCTAACGCCAAAGTCTCTCCTCAATGAGGACCTGCTCCGTTGACGGTGACCTTTGATGCAAGAGCGAGTGTCGATCCATCCAATGACACTATTCCGAGCAAAAATTTCTATCGGTATTATAGAGATACCAACGGAAACGATACCACTATCGGTGTATGACCTGTCGTTAGCACTACATTTTCTGAAGCATGAAATTATCAAGTACATCTTACTGTCAGAAGCTCAAATAAGGCAAGCAACGGAATCTTCGATGGAGAAAAAAACATCTCTATCGATGTCACTCCAAAAACCGCTAATATCGTAGCATATGCCAACGGACAGAAATTGATGAAGAACACCAAGATAAAAATAGGCGTCCAAGAAGCTGAGAGAGGAATTATCTTTGATGGTTCTGCTACCTTGCCTATGTGATGAAGACAAATCATCACCCATAATCGATCCATAAGTTCCAAGGATGGTTTCTCTTATACCAAAGATGGTGATGGCAAACCCGGCGTGATGAGAGTGGTTTTCCCTGGACAGGGCGAATATAGGCTTGATCTTTCTACTACGGATAACGAATCCAACAAGATAACTGAAACATTCTATATCATAGTCTCTGATCCGGTTGCTATTGTCAAACAGAATCCTGAACAATGAAATACCTCTATGACGTTTGCATTCGATTCCACTCCTTCCTATTCCATCGTTTCCAAATTAAAGCTTTATACTCGAGAGATTTTCGATGAAAATGGAGATAGATTGGAAACATTCCAAGGCAAATCCATCAAGCAACAATTCAAAAAACC
>CAZJMP010000080.1:0-4044 GCA_964547365.1 uncultured Candidatus Peribacteria bacterium
GCGTGACCGGCGAAGAGATATTGATGTATATCAAAGGGAATATCTACAACGAAGACGGATACAAGAATGAAAATTAACCTCAACGCGCAATAAAAAATCCTAAAATATATGAAAACAAAAAAACAAAAAAAATTAAAATCTGATTCTGTATGGTCGGGAGAAAGGACTCGACAATTGACTCGATATGAAGAATGGTATATCGCTCGTTATCGATTGCATCCCAAAGTGGAAGAGCGTGTGATCATGAGTTGGAAAGCGTACAAAGAACCTCGTGTTGCTCCCTACAAAAAAGAGCCCAGAGGTCTGATAGGATGGATAACCAGTATCCTTATGTATTTCTTACCCTTTATGCTCTGGATCGCGTATCTAGATCCCGGCTATGTGAGACTGCAGCAGTGGATAGGTCCTTATGCTGAACAAAGCGCTCAGCTTATCATCATGATCGGTATTGTCCTGAGCTGGATTTTTGTCGTGTGTGATATGATCATCTTCATGGGATATATTTCTATGACGAAAGTTATTCGGCGCGATCCTTGGAATCCGATGCTCCTCGATACTTGGAAGCGGAACTCTGTTTGGCGTTCTGTTATCAGTATGGTGTTCGTGGCAATAATCTGCTCAGCGTTGATCGTCAACGGGTGGTATGTCCTTTTCGGGTGTCTGTTGGTAAGTTACCTTCTTCGTATATGGGGGGCATATATAGTGAGACGTATCGTCAATATCTACATGTATCCGTATATGAAATAATCATCGGCTGGTGTTTTCCAGCCTTTTTTTTGTCCGAGAGAGTAGGTTGACTTTTTGTTACAAATAGATATAAGAAAATATATAAAACATAAAACCATGGATAAAGTATTCGAAGATCTTTTGTCAATGATGAAGCTAGCGAGTACTATGACTCCAGCTCAAGTTGATTTCAGCTACAAGCTGAAAGAATACAATAAGATCACCAATAGGGAACTGGAAATACAGGGCACTAGTAGAGGAATAGTGTTGACCTGGAAGTCAGCCACCGGGGTGGTTATTGCTTGTCCGATACGATCAGAGGCTTTCTTCTTCTCCGAAATCGGGGTGCTTACAAACGGTTGCTTTGTCAATCTTGATATGCATTTCGAAAAAGAAACAGAGGAACTCCTTACGGTATACGCTGAGAGCAAAGAAAACCAGTCGTTACTCAAGATGCTGATACCTGGTATCACGGAGCATTTCAAATGATCATGTACAAAACATTTTGCCCTTCGCGGTTTTGCGGAGGGTTTTTTTGTTGTTGAAAATGCGGTGATTTTCCCTACCTTTTATCTATAAAAACTCATGTACGATAATGAAACGTGTTTCTAAATTTAAAATTCCAAATTTACTTGTCCTCGAAGGGGGAAATTTAAAATGTTAACATAGAGGTGATGGTAAAAACATATTGTTCTCTAGATGAAATCGTTGATATCTTCGGCGTCACGTTACCGGTTGCCAGGAAGATCATCAAGAAGCATAGAGTAGATACCTTCACCAGCAAAGGCCTCAAAATCAATGCCAAGGACTTCAACAAAGCATACACCAAATATTACAATCCTTCACTTTTCACTACCAAAAAATAATTTTATTCTGAACTCCATCACGCATGATGTTCACCGAATATTATTCTCGCTATCTCTATGATCTCTCTCTGCGTCACCCTATGTATGAAATAAGGGATGACGATGATACAGATGAGGATGATGATGAGATAGATAGAGAAGAAGAGGAAGAAGATGATGAGGTGCTGTTGATATAGACCACTTGAATTTTTTCTGGAGATTATTACAATTCTTTTCGTTGCCACATAGTTCAAACACATAGGAATGAGATGCTAAGGAGTTTTAGCGTCTTTTTTTTGTGATATGGTTTGTCGTGTGATGAAGCAACCCCACCTAGCATTTTTTTGCGAACAACCTCACCCCACCTCTCCTGACAGAGAGGAGTGCAAGATTTTAGTGGACGCTGTCCTCTGTCAGGAGGAAGGGGTCCCCTCCGGGGTAGGAGGTTGATCTAAAAAAAATAAAAGAATATTTGTCGAATACAATCGTGGATACATAGAATACGCCAAAGAAAATAGAAGATTTTCTACCTATGTAGAACGTCTTTTTCGATGAATAGCAAGAAATAGGAAGTTATTAGGTTATAAATTCAAAAGACAGAAAACGATCTGACCTTTTATCCTCGATTTCTACTGTTCCGAACTTCTTCTATGAGTGGAACTCGATGGCGGATATCACAATGAAACCGTGGGATATGATCGTCAGAGAGATGCCGAGATTTACAAGAAAGGGGTCCTTGTCGTCAGGTTCAGGAATGAAGATATAGAGAGAAATCTGTGATGAGTAATCAGTGAATTGGAAGAGATCATAAAAGAAAGACATAAAATTCTTAATTCGTAATTTTAAATTCGTAATTGAATATTATGATCCAAAAAGTCAAAACCTATGCCAATGTCGGACTCGAAGGTTACGAGATTATCATCGAAGCGGATTCTAGCAAATCGCTGCCGACGATAGAAATCGTATGATTGCCTGATGCCGCCATCAAAGAATCCAAAGAGCGTTTGAAGGCTACATTCCGCAATGTCGCCATAGAATTGCCCAAGAGAAAAATCGTGCTCAATTTATCTCCCTCCGATATCAGGAAAGTCGGGACGAGCTTCGACCTGCCGATGGCGGTGGCTATTTTACTGCTCATCTACGAACATAACGTGACGATCAATATCGATGAATTTCTGTTTTTCGGAGAGCTGTGATTGGACGGTAGCGTCAAAAGAGTCAACGGATTACTGCCTTCTGTCATCGCTGCGATGCAGCATGGCTACAAGCATTTCTTCGTGCCGGAGGAGAATGTCTACGAATTGGAATACGTCCCGGGGATCACGATCTATCCATTGAAGATGTTCAGTGAGATTGTGGAATATTTTGTCTATGGAAAAAATTTTACTCCTATCGACCAAGCCAAAGATATCGAAATGTTATATCAAGAAGGCAAAGAGCATGACGTCGATTTTGCACAGATCAAGGGACATTTGCTCGCCAAGAGAGCGCTCGCGATCGCGGCTGCAGGTTTCCACAATATCCTGATGGTCGGCGCGCCAGGAAGCGGAAAGACCTTGTTGAGCAAAGCGTTGCCGAGCATTTTACCGCCGTTGGGATTCGAAGAAATTCTCGAAGTCTCGCAGATCTATTCCGTTGTCGGAAAGCTGAACAAAGAGTTGCCGTTGATCACCAGAAGGCCGTTCCGTCAGGTACATCACACGGCCTCCAAGATTTCTATTACCGGCGGTGGATCGCGTCTCACGCCGGGAGAGATTTCGCTCGCGCACAAGGGAATCTTATTCTTCGACGAGTTGACCGAGTTTCCGCGCGAGGTGCTCGAAGTCCTTCGTCAGCCACTGGAAGACAAATCCGTCGTCATCTCGCGCGTCTCCGGCACTATCCAATATCCCGCAAATTTTATGTTCGTCGCAGCGATGAATCCGTGCATCTGCTGATATTACAAGGACCGCGAAAAAGCGTGCAGCTGTTCGCACATGGATATCAAGCGTTACCAAGCGAAAATTTCCGGCCCGCTTTTGGACCGCATCGATATGGTGCTCGAAATCCCGCGTGAAGATATCGAAAAAGTCTTGGACAATATCAAAGGCGAAAGCTCTGCCACGATTAGAGACAAAGTCATCAATGCCCGAAAACTCCAACAACAAAGATTTGCTTGAACTTCGATCACATCCAACTCGCAGATCACGTCCAAACATATCGACGAACTGATTCCATTGACGGACGATTGCAAAAATTTCTTAGCCGAGGCAGCGAGGAAATTGACCTTGTCGACCAGAGTCGTGCACCGCACGATCAAGCTCGCACGCACCATAGCCGATATCTCAGGCGAAGAAACTGTTGTTGTGAAGCACTTAGCCGAGGCGTTGCAGTATAGAAGCAAGACGATGTTCGTGGAAATGGAATAAAATTTAGAATTTAGAAACAAGAAATAAATTTAGAATTTAGAAACAAGAAATAAATTTAGAATTTA
>CAZJMP010000081.1:0-3995 GCA_964547365.1 uncultured Candidatus Peribacteria bacterium
TTGCAGCATTACAACAAAACTACCCATTCCTTTCATTCTGAATTCTGAATTCTGAACTCTGAACTCTAGAAGGATTCCTCTACCCCGACACCTACAACGTAGACAAAAATAAGCCATTGATTCCGCAGTTAGTCAGCAAACAATTGCAGACATTCCAGTCCAGAGTACGAAGCAAACTCAGCAATCCGACTGATTTTTACACAACTATGATCCTCGCAAGCGTTGTGGAAAAAGAAGAGAGAAACAATAACAACAAGCCGACCGTCGCAGGAATATTTCTCAAAAGATTAGAAATCTGAATGAAGATCGACGCAGACATTACCCTCTGCTATGGACTCAAGACCTCATATACAGACTGTACACCTTCCGTCATTGCAAGGAATGTCAGTGATGCAAATAATAAGTACAACACGAGAGCCGTAAGATGATTACCACCGACAACGATCTGCAATCCAACCCGGGAAAGTATCAACGCCGTTTTGAATCCACAAAGCTCTGACTACCTATACTACCTCCACGATATGGAAGGCAATATTCATTACGGAAGCACGTTAGAAGAACATAACGCAAATAAAGCGAAGTATTTATAATTTTATTTTTCATATATCTATGGAAATTATCAAAGAATTTATTTTACCAGATGATACAATTTCAGGAACACTCGTAACCAGAGAAGCATGTAGAGCGGTAATTTTTGATGAAAACAATATGATGCCACTTTTGTTTGTAGCAAAAGCAAACTATCACAAACTTCCTGGTTGATGAATAGAAATAGGTGAAGATAAAAAAACAGCTCTCACAAGGGAATTATTGGAAGAAACATGATGTGAAGCAGAAATAACCAAAGAAATAGGAATAACTATCGAATCCAATTCCACACGAAAACAAATATCATATTGTTATATAGGAAAGATAAAAAAAAAGTGAGAAAATAATTTTACCGAAAAAGAGAAAGAAAGAGGTTTTACACTCAAGCGAGTAACAATAGATGAAGCAATAGCGCTTATAAAAGCTGAAAAACGACAAAACCCGACAAGTGAAAGGATACAGAAAAGAGATCTCGCGATATTAGAGAAAGCTAAGCGTCTGCAGTAATTTTATCAGCAAAGAGTAGCATGAGACTCATCATCACAAGACATTGAGAAACGGAAGAGAATAAAGCTGGTATTATCCAAGGACACAATCCAGGGAAACTTTCTGCTGAATGAATTGAGCAAGCAAAAAAAGTGGCTTTAAGATTAAAAGACGAAAAGATAGATTATATCTATTCGAGCGATCTCGCAAGAGCAGCCGATACCGCAAAAGAGATAGCCAAATTTCATACTAAGACACCCATAGAATTCACCGAAGAACTGCGCGAAATATATCTAGGAAGTTTCCAAGGGAAGAAAAGGGCGGACGTGGGACCAAGACAACCCGAAAACGGCGAATCATTTGAGGAACTCTACAATAGAGCAAAAAAGTTTCTTGATAAGATACTATCAGTTCATCAAAATAATGATATTCTTTTTGTTTGACATAACGGAATCAACAAAGCAATAATCGCAGTAATTACAGGCAAAAAATATGAAGACATCAAGGAAATAGAGAAACAGCATAATACCAGCATCAACATATTTGAAATAGATGATAACAGAAAGTATAAAACACATGTTTTTAATTGTAAAAAACATTTGGATTAACGGTCTACGTTCAAACTCTATACTTTGCTTGCCATTGGGGGCGTACGACAGTTTCTGTCCTACACACCTCCATATCAAACTTAATGGGGCAATTCAAGTGAGAAGCGAACGTTTTCGGACACATATTTTAGCCCCATGGATTCAATTCAGGTAAAGATTATTATTAATTGAATAGAATTGGTGATTTTAAGAAATAAGCATAACACATGCGGACAAAAAATGAAATTGAATCTCACAAAGAAAGTGCTCAAATTCTTGAGCAAATTTTCGATGAAATTGAATCAATTATCAAAAAAGATCCAAATTTGACAGAATATGAAATTCAAAAGTTTATTGAATCTAAATTTCTGGAAAATAATCACATCACTGATAAAGATCCACCAATTGTCGCATTTGCGGAAAACTCGTGACTTGTCCATTATTATCCACCCAAAGTTTGATCGAAAAAATTAAAGCCATGAACAATTATTTTAGTTGATATGTGGGCAAGAAAAAAAAATTGACACAGTCCTTTTGCCGATATTACACAAATGTTTTATTATGACGATTATATTCCAAAAGATATTGAAAAGACTTTTAAAGATGTCATTTTCGTTCGCGATAAAGTGGTTGAGTTTATCGAAAACAAACTTCAAAAAACAATAATACCAACATGAGCAGAAATACAAGATTTTACGAAGAATCAGATGAATACATTATGATACAAAGATAAAATGAATCATTATGTTGGGCATAGCATTTGATTTTATTCTCCACATTGAAACAGAAAACACTTGAAGCCAACGAATAATGAACCATTACAAGCGAATTTGTGATATACAATTGAACCTTGAATATATTTGAAAGATAAATTTTGAATAAGAAGCGAAATTAATTTTTATATTGATGAGAATTTGAAATTAATTTTGACAACAAAAAGACAAAAATCTATTCGCTTAATAAATCCATGATAGTACCACCTTTTTATTTGTTTGAAATTTAAAGTTCAGATAAACAATTAAGGAGGACTAAAATATACAAATCCGACAACAGACTCTACCATATATCTAATGATATAAGCAGAGTGAAACGTTTCAGAGTAAAAGCAAAAAGCCAAACTTGACTTTCCAATAGAATATAATATAAGTAAAAAAAGCTAACAAATATCAAAACATATGAAACCTAAAGACAAAATTTATCTTAAATGGCAAAACAATATCTACGAAGTAGGTATAGAAAAGCCATTATTGCCTGGCAACAACGAAACCAGAGCAAATTTTAGCTCAGTCATTGATGACGAACCCAAACCAATCTGTTTTTATTTGTGTGAATCATTAATGGAACCTACGGATCCTGATGTGATACACCCATACTTGCAAAAACTTTTCCAAAGAAAATTTTCTGTAGGAGAGTTAAAAACAGATAAAAATCAAGTTTCGTTTTTCAAAATTTACGAATCAGATGACTATGGCGCAAGCTCCATATGGATCAATAATAATGAAGCAAGGATACAATTTGCACGTTCATTATAGATGATATAAATCTGATTGATAATCAAGCTTAGGTTATTTTAATCTGAGCTTTTTTTTGATCATAATATTTTCTACATACTTCATCCATGTATTCTGGTACTGATGTTCACTCAACAAAGCTGATTTTTTGTTGTAATAGACAATCATCTCTATAATATAAGGATGAATTTATCATTTCTCTCATTCGAGATGAACAAATCTATCAACAACAAAAAAGAAAAAATCATCTATGCAGATGATAACTATGAACCGATACACACACTATTTAAGCTAAGACTACCGGCATTGGTCATATGATTGATCCTCGGTATCGGTATCTCATTTGTGACATCACGTTTTGAAGCGGTTCTGGAAAAGAACGTACAAGTAGCGTTTTTTCTTCCCTTCATCGTCTATATCGCTGACGCTATCGGGACACAGACAGAGACCATCTATTCCAGGAATCTCAAGACCGGAAAAGCGAAATTCGGCCATTATCTACACAAAGAGACAGTTTTGGGCATAGTGTTCGGTATATTGTTCGGTCTGATTTCCGGAGCGATCGCTCTTGTACGATTGCATAACGAACTATTGGCAATCAGCGTAGGTATAGCGACATTTTCAGCTATCGCCATAGCGCCTATCGTAGCATTGATCGTAACACATATTTTCCAAAGATTGCATAGAGACCCAGCAGCAAGCTCAGGACCAGTAACAACCGTCATACAAGACATGACAAGCGTTATCATCTATGGAGTCGTATGTAGCCTTATCATCTTGTAATATTTATTTTCCATATAATATTATGAAAATCCTTACCGGT
>CAZJMP010000082.1:0-1997 GCA_964547365.1 uncultured Candidatus Peribacteria bacterium
AAGATCGCCACGCTTCGCTCGCGATGACAATTATGATAATTTCCAAACCTTATAGATCACATTCGGTCTAGGAGATTAAATACCTTCAGCGATATAGCGGCGGAATCGACTTCGTTGTTTTTTTGCTAATTATTCTCTTCCAAAAAATTCCTGACGAAATTCAGCGAGTTTTTTTTCTACGTCGTACTGATTTTTGACAGCATCCATGATGACATAAATAAGTATTCTTTTTCTATAAAATTTTGACCTCATCAAGAAGTCATCATCTTTGTTTCACTGATATGCTTCATATACACCATGGACGAATTCATTACCATAATCCCATAATCTATCAAAATCCAATGCTGGATCAGCTATCATTGCATCGCTAAAATCAATAATGCCTGTTATCTGTGTCAAATCCTTATCGATCAGAATATTTTTTTCCTGAATATCACAATGCGTAATCACTTTGGGTTCATGATCCATTTTGTGTAATGCATCGATATATTCCAGGACTGTCTGTAATTCATTCTCAGTAAAGAATGTACTGCAAAGATCACGGAAATCTTGTTTGAGTTTATCAGATTGGATATGTGATGATCATTTCTTACGAGCATATCCTACTTTTTCAAGCTCATCGAGCGGTATACTATGCAATCCAGTCAAAAACTCCCCTATTTGCGTTTGAATATGGCTTTGAATTTCTTTGGGCAATGTCTGATAAATCTCTTCTGACATAAATACTCCATCGATTGCCTTATATCCAACTACACTATGATCATCTGTCAGATATTCATATTTGGGAATAGTCGTCTTCACATAGTCTCTTGCTAGATCCAAAAGATGTCTCTCTTTCTTGTGGATATCTTTGACGTAATCGTTTCTCGGGAATCTAAACACTATAGTATCATCCAATATCACTACCTGATTATCTCGTCCATTCTCTAGTACTTTTACAAGATTCCATGAAATATGCGGAAATTTTTCCTTGATGATATCAAGCATTTGCTGTCCTCTTAATCCTTCTCTTTCCATGATATATTTCAAAGATAAATCTACGACAGTTTCCATACCTTATACGTCACTTTTGGTCTAAGACTCTGAAGTCCTTTAGCAAAGTAACGACGGATTTTTTTACTTTCTATTATTTTCTTTTCTCTCAATCTTCTCGCCAAATATTTTCTCCAATAAATCATACCAATCATTTTGAGTAGCATCCGCATTCCCTTTCAAGCCATACATTTTCGCTATTGTTCTCCATTGCGGTCGTCAGAACTCCTCCCTTATTGCTTTTCTCTCTTTTTTATTCATTCCTTTCCATTCTTCTATCTCTTTCTCTTTTATCTTCTCTTCTACCATTCCCTTTGTAAGGGATATCTTTTTTTCCACTATTTCTTCCCCAAATACTTGCTCCAATAAATCATACCAATCATTTTGATTGCCATCTGCTTGTCCTTTCAAGCCATACATTTTCGCTATTGTTCTCCATTGCGGTCGTCACAATTCCTCCCTTATCGTTTTTCTCTCTTTTATATTCATTCCTTTCCATTCTTCTATCTCTTTCTCTTTCATCTTCTCTTCTACCATTCCCTTTGTAAGGGATATCTTTTTTTCCACTATTTCTTCCTCAAATACTTGCTCCAATAAATCATACCAATCATTTTGAGTACCATCTGCTTGTCCTTTCAAACGATACATTCTCGCTATTGTTTCCCATAGAGGTCGTCACAATTCCTCCCTTATTGTTTTTCTCTCTTTTATATTCATTCCTTTCCATTCTTCTATCTTTTTCTTTTTCATCTCATCTTCTACTATCTCTTTCGTAAGTTCTATTTTCTCTTTTCTCTCAATTTTTTCCCCAAATATTTGTTCCAATAAATCATACCAATCATTCTGATTAGCATCTGCTTGTCCTTTCAAACGATACATTCTCGCTATTGTTTGCCATAGAGGTCGTCACAATTCCTTTCTTATTGCTTCTCTCTCTTTTTGTCTCATCCCCTTCCATTCTTCTA
>CAZJMP010000082.1:2097-3968 GCA_964547365.1 uncultured Candidatus Peribacteria bacterium
AATTCCTTTCTTATTGCTTCTCTCTCTTTTTGTCTCATCCCCTTCCATTCTTCTATTTTTTTCTCTTTCATTTTCTCTTCTACCATTTCCTTGGTAAGTTCAACTTCCAGCTCTAATCCTTGCAATTTTCCCATCAAATCTTGTATATCTATCTTCTTTATCTGTCCATATTCCTCGCCATCACCTACACCACCCATGATGATACTAATATGTTTTGGTGATGTTGAAGCGGATGATGTACTTGGCAAGTGAGAATATGATGAGCGTTCTTGTTCTTCAGACTCATCATCCTCTGTCATTTCATCAATAACTTGATTGATCTCATTGATCCATGCAAGATTTTTCATTCCTCCTACATAGTCATAGATACTCACTTCATCTCCTCTCAATCCTCTTCCAAATTGTTGCTGAAAAACAGTTTCAGAATCGGTTTCTCTCCAAAAGACTACATTTTTAGTTTCTGGCATATCTATCCCTTCATTAAGTTTTCCTACAGCAATAATCACTTTGGATTGTCCGCTAGTATATTTTTGCAAGATATCTTTGTCTATTTCATCTATCTTGGAATGGAATGCTATCGCAGTAGTATCATCTCCTGTATACCAATTGATAAGTTCGGTTACTTGATCTACCACTTCTATACTTGGACAAAAAATAATGGTCTTATCCAAATTTTCTATTCTCTCTATCAAATCCATCACGAGCTCATCATTGGAATTATATCTGTTGAGAAGTGCTCTGATTCCTCATTCTCCATCCTCACCTTCTTTGAGAATCTTGATTTCTTGTCTCTTTTGTTTCATATCGTTAATCTGAGAAATACGCACAATCTCATCATTGATCCACTGAATATCTTCTGCAGTCACTTTGTTATTGGTAACAAGATGATAGTTGACTTTTGGGCTATAAGGACTCGCTATCCATTGTGGAAGTCCAAATCTTACCAATGGTTCTCCTGCAAGCCCTAAAATCCTTTTTTCTGTCGCAGTCATCAATATTACCAATGGATATTGTCCTTGTGCATCTGGCTTATAAAACTGGAGAAATGACTGATAATAGGTTTCAGCTGCCAAATGATGTGCTTCATCTACCAAGATGATATTTGGCTGCTGGATAGGCAATCCTTTTATGGCAGTCTGAAAAGTAGCAAATGTCAGACTATCGTTTCCATTACCTTCTATTTCCTGTGTCAATTCTCCTGGATCTATGTCTAGCATTTCATCTTCATGGACTACTTTCTCAGCCTGTGAATGAAATACTCTCGTAGTGATAGTATCTCTAAATCTCTCTGCAAGTAGTGGTTTCTTGTCTGTCCTTCCCAACATAAAATCATCTTTAAGCTGATTGACTAATGCTTTACGATCATTGAGTACCAAGATATTGATTCTTGGGACATTAGTCGCTTTTGTTAGTTTGATATATTTGTTTCTATATTCGAAAATATCGTTTACAAATGTTCCTACGGTATATGTTTTTCCCGATCCTGTTGCCATATTGATAAGCATTGCTGTCGCTAATGGTTTATTTGGCTCAGCTTCTAACTCTTGACGAAGATAACGAGAAAAATATTCACGCATCAATTTGGATGCGTTGATTTGATAGGATCTCTGCTCTATATTTTCAGCTTCTGCGTTATTTTTCCCCATCAATTCTCCTAATAAGCGAAAATAAAACATTTTTATTATAAATCTTTTTTATTTAAAGTCAAATATTGGAAAATTATTTTTACAAAAAAAATCCCCACAATTACTTGTGGAGACTTTACTATCCTAACTTCCAGACTTTATATGTCACATTCGGTCTCGGACTCTGTAGCCCTTCAGCCATATAGCGGCGGAATCGGCTACGCTGTTTTTTCGCTAATTGGTGGG
>CAZJMP010000083.1:0-3906 GCA_964547365.1 uncultured Candidatus Peribacteria bacterium
ATCATGCCATATATCCAACTTAAGGACAAGCCGACGTATACGCGCGGTGATGAAGGATTGAAACTCATAGCACCAGCCACGATGCGATATACGCTCAACAATAATTATTTCAACTCGCAAATTCTGCCAACATTGGGACAAGTGAATTTTACGGAGATTATTCTTGATTGTGGAAACGGACAAAAATTGAAACTTAATATGACTACCTCAGAATTTGAATGATTCTGTATCTATTTCAAAAAAGGCGAATATGCACTCAATCTAGAGGCAACGTATATAAACATTCCTACATCGGAAAAATTACAGAAGACATTCTCAGGATGATCGATGGTGTTTGATTCTGAAATCAGCATGAACCCTACGAAATGAACGCTCGCATTTAATGATGCAAATACAGAGATGATTCTTGGGAAAACGCCTGCGAAAGCTATGTTTGACGCGAGCGCAGTATTCAGGGATCTTGGTCTCAATGACTACAAAATCATATGGGATTTTAATGGTGATGGAGAACCCGACAAACAGAATCTGATCTCTACGACTTTTGTCTACAATGAAGCAAAATTGTATAACGTATATGTAAGATTCCCTGATCTCAATAACTACATCTATACGTTCCCGGTAAGAGTGGAACCTTCCGATGTGCCGGTATGTGAAATATTGGTTACACAGACAGACGGAAAAAACTATGCAATAACAACAAAATTCTTTGATAAAACCGTAAATATAACTGATTATCAATTTGATGTCATCGATAGGAATAACAAAGATAAGTCGATTGATACGATCAAGAATAAAAACGGAAACTTCAGCTATCTCTTCCAAAATGCTGGGAATTATGCTATTCAAGCAACATTCATGACAGAAGACGAAAAGCAGGGACAATGCGAAAGCGATGATGTGCAAGTAGGCGTAAGCGATTTTCAGGTCAATTATGACACCTATTTTAAGTCGCCTAATTCTCCGCAATTCAAAAAGGTAACCACTACCGGTATTGTAGCAATGATAGATGGAGAGCTTATTCTGACAGAAATCCCTACAGTCGTAAAAATGCAGGTAAATCAGATTATTCCCAATCCTACGACGGCCACGAAAAAAGTATTGCTTGATGGAAAATCGATATTATCCACAGATGGAAAAAGCTTTGAATTTACAATAGAGGATAGCAGTAATCATGAGGCGAAACTTTTGATAGAGGATGCACCGAGCGGAGCGAAGACCGAGATAAATCTCCCTATCAAGATCAATAGGAAAGATATCGTAGGAAAATTAGTCGTTACTCCTGGCGTTGTGGGAACGGATCCGTTCACCGTAACTTTCGATGCTTCAACTACGGTACTCAATGATACAGGTGATGAGATAGTAGGCTTTACACGAAACTTCTGAGATTGATCTCCGATACAAAAAAATTTCTCTGAATCTATCATCAAGCATACCTATAGATACGATATGACCAAAGAAAACGGTACCTTTCATCCTGTCGTTACGATCAAGACAAAAAAAGGCCGTGAAGTTGATGTCTCTCCGGAAACGGATATAACCGTAAAAAGATCGCTTGAGAAACTCAATATCTCAATAGATTCCCATCCTGCGCAAGTTGCGCAAGTTGGCGATAGGGTAAGTATGTCTATAGAATTCAATGGATTGCCTACAGAGATACGTCGGGATTTCGGTGATGGAAAGACTATGACATGCAATACAAGACAGGAATGCTGAAGCACTATGCACATCTATTTGACGCCTGGGACATTCTTGATCAGGGCAGCTGTAGCGTATGAAAATCAGCCGACAATCGATGGTACGATCACGCTCAAAGTGAATCAATAGCAATCATAAATATATGTCCATATGACGACAAAAGAAGCTCCTATCATGCGGATCTCATTTTGATCTCTGTGTGAAGTTTTTGGCGTATCATTGCTATCCGAAAAAAAATCGTTAAGGTGATCGAAAACGGGCAGGAGATCAATGAAAGTAATCAGCTTGATGTGTTTTGAAAACGCGTTTGGTCAGATGCTCTGTGAATGGAAATATACCCATGACACAAATCCCCCTAGAATAGCGGTAATATTGATACATAGAAAAATAGTTCTCACGCATATTTCCGTGAGGATTTTTTTTGATAACAACAGAAAAATTATTGTATGAGTCCCTGGATGGTTTTGATTCCTATCTGATCGATTCTGTACATGATAAGCAGTACGTATATTCTGAACTCTTTTGCGGTAATGGTATAGTTGGTCATTATTCATAATGTTTTGATCGCTTCCAGATGCTTGGTATACCAGTCAAGTGGCGTGTTTATTTTGATGTTGAGTCATAACGCATGGGTGGCGTTCGTCAAGGTATGCACAGCAAAATTTCTCACCCTATCGAAGAACGTATATTCTTCGCGTTTGATATTGAATGAGTCTCTGAAGAGCATTCTTGAAAGTATGGTCACAAACTGATCTCTCGTGACGATATAGTCCGGATTGAAGATAGTGGCTGGATCTCCGTAATAATCAAGTCCCATGATTCACAATTGACAGGAGAGTTTTATGTAATATTGTAATTCAGGAACCTCTTTTTTGATGTCCTTGAATGTGCATTCCCTGCTGGTATCCGGTGTAAGTCCTATAACATCCATTGCAAATTCAGAAGCCATTTTGGCTGCGATTTTTCTATACAGCACTCATGTCAGATTGGCATCTTTTATGCTGGGTGAAGTGATGATACCGAGATGGTATGCTCGGAGATAAGCATCGTTTCGTTCTTTGGGGAAGGGTGATTCGAAAATATTTGGCTGCGTCGGTGTCGCGTAATGAAACTCTCCGCTAAAGTCATGGGCTGTTGTGGGCGAACAAGGTCCGCAGATGCTTGTGTAATAGTCGTTATGACAATTTCTTTGGGTACACATCTGTCTGATGAGCTCTCGTGTCCCTACATTTACTCAAGAAAGCATGCCCATATGCGAAATATCTAATGCACAGGTTTGGTCGTAATAGCTTGGTGAAAAGTCTCATGCAGGACAGTTGTCTTTTGTGGATACACTACCTCATCATGCACTGTTTTCTTGTGGGGGTGTTTCACTGATGGCGATGGTAAATATCGCTCATGTCCGGTTTCCTGCTGCATCCGTTACGATGAGTTCATATATGCCGTTGGTAGATACGGTAGCTCAATTAATGAACGAAACTCCATTGAGTGTCGCTGCCACTCCCGGTGAAGTATCAGAAAAGGTTATGGTTACAGGAATAGTGTAGGTCATACCTTCAATTACTCATGCGAATGTCGGTGTGGTGTTATCTATCCGATCGATTACGGTACTAGTTGTTATATGGGACCATAGATTCCCAGTAGAATATGCTGCTCAGGTAATGAATGGTCATGTACCTCGCCGAAAATCGAATGAATAGGTCCTGTTGTGGAAAATTCCCGTACTCATGTTGGGTCTGATGTCTGCTCCCGTGATTTCTACATAGACGGGTCCGCTGAGATAGGTCCCTGTGATATGTGATGGATAATAAACGACAGAATAGGGCGGAGGCAAAATGCTCAAGGAGGTGTTTACCTCAAAATTAGCAAAAATTAGTCCTAAAGCACAGGATAAACCGCATATACATCAAAAAATGCTATAGAGAGATTTTTTTTTATTCATCATAAAGGCGATATTCATGTCGGTGAATAAAATTCATACCCATGAAATGTATCGTTTTTGTAGGTAAAGTCCAGATATTATTAGGTGTTTCTCTTTTAAAGAATATTATACAACAATTTAGGAAAAAAACAAGTCCATTATATAGTAGAAATCGTCTTTTTTTGCTCCAGAGATAATCTCTCCGTATAATAGTAATGCAAAAGAAAATTTATTATCTATGAGACGCGAACTGTATGTTTAATCTGTGCAACAAAAAATTCTCTACATGC
>CAZJMP010000084.1:0-3861 GCA_964547365.1 uncultured Candidatus Peribacteria bacterium
AGCAAGTGACGGGGCTCGAACCCGCAGCCTCGTCCTTGGCAAGGACGCGCTCTAGCCAATTGAGCTACACCTGCATAATCATATTATACTTCTATGATTTCTATATTTTTTTGTTGTTTTTGTTTTTTTACTTTATCAGTGATGAGTATGTTTGTCCACGATAATAATGTCAAAAGAACTCATACTACCTTAAAAATATCACCAACGTAGACATGATTAGTGATATCATTGAGCAATACTGTATCTCAAATAACAATCAATGCTATACCCAAAACAAATAATGTAGCTTTTGTCATTTTGAAATGTATAGGATAGACTCCGAACAAAATGAACAAAAAAAGACATATCAACGTAAGAATGAAATAATAGACAGTGTTATATTCAGTAAATCATCATTGGACTATGATAGTATTTTGGAAAAACAGATAAGCTATATATCAAATCAATCATCAAGAAATAACGCTTATAAGTATTCTTTTTAGTATATCCTTCATATGGAGCAAAAAAAAATAAACATCAAGGATATACTCATCCGGATTTTTTTTTCAATCCATAATTTGTTTGTCAGAAAAATATAGTAGTATATTATTTAAGAATAATAAGAGATAAAATATATATAAAATAATATAAAGAAAGAATATTAACATAATGTTAATTAGAGAGAAATATTAGATAAGAAGCATATTTTTATAAAAAAATCCTAAGTATATGAAAATGTCAGAATGTTAAAAAAAGAAAAAAAGAAGAAAAATTAGAGATATAATAATATATATAAAAGAATGTCTGTTTAAAAAAACAAAAAACTCCCATATAAGGAGTTTGATGTATTTTTTGAAAAAACGGTATATCAGAAAAATGTTAAAAACTTTGTATTATAATAAATTTACGATAATTCTTACTATAGCATATGAGAATATGGCGATCAAAATACCGATGATAGCTCACATAAGTAATTTATTCGCTTCTTTCATTTTTGCAGGATCTCCACTTGCGGTGATAAGTTTTATTCATCAAAAAATTAACACTCACATACAGACGACTCCTATAGAGAATCGAAGATATTTGTTGATAGTCTGGATTGTTTCATAAAAAGTCCCTTCATCAGCTTGAATTTGTGTAGGTCAAGTAACCATAACATCGTCCTGGCCATGACTGGAAGGTACTTCGACTATAATGGCAAAAGTAGAGAAAGTAAGCGTCATGAACCCTATAAGAGTATAGATTATTCAATGAAGGAAGTTTCTAAGCATTATAAAATACATTAAAGTTAAAATCAAGTACGAGGTCAATAAACGGTATTGTTATCGGTAGCTGTAGTTTCTGTTGTAGTATTTGTTTGTAATGAACTTACCGTGATAGAACTGATTAGATTGATAATTCATAGACTCATCAATGCGATCAGGATACCGACAACGATAAGCGTGATATTTTTTTTCGCATCTTTCACTTCGGCTCACCTGGAAGATTCAATAATCCACAATATTCCATTATAGATAACCATAGTTACAGACAAAATCATAGTTATTCTAAGAAGTAATTTAGCTATTCTTACTATAAGAGGTGCTTCTGTCTGTACAGCATCTACATGGAAATCTCCTCATAATATTTCTTCACAGAATGAACGATCATCTCATTGGAAACCAACAGTATCTTTTTGTGTTTGAAGATCAGCTTCAGAAATAGGTTTATTATTAACGAAACATCTATTATTATTCAAAACAATGCTGGTACTCTCTCTTAATATTTCATTCCCTACGGCATTTTTTCCTGCTCAGAGATTTACCACGGTTTCATTGCTCATTGCTGGTTCAAATGCTTTTTCCAAGAGATCTGTACTGGCATATATCTTGCTACTGAAAAAATTCGTCATAAGCGAGACAAGCACCAAAAGGAAAGTAAAGAACATAAAGTTAAATGTCCTATACGATCTCAGATGATGAATGAAATGATGATGAAGATTTTTCATGGAAATTAGAGTTGAGTAAGTAAATTATCAGCTTCCTGATCTTCTTTTTGTTCGTGTATGGCTTCTTCTTTCTTTATTTCGTCCATTTTTTTTGTATAGACCATATCTTCTCGTTTTTGAGTATATTTATCTCTAAGTTCATCTTTTTTCTGCTCATATTTTTGCTCTATTTCTGCTAATTTTTGTTTTTCTCTCGTAAGAATATCCCTTAATTTATCGATTTGTTCTTTGTTCATCATCGGCAAAAGATTGAACCATGATTGTTTTTCTTCAGCATTGTCCATTGATTTTGAATTGAGGACCAGAACAATCAAATCTGGCATGGTTGTAAGGAATTCATCAGGTATGGTGAATTTCTCCGCTTTTTCCCGAAGCTCTTGAGGGAGTTTTGTTTTGATGAGATTCATATTAGCCATTATAGTATTGAATAGAGAAGATAAAGAGCATTATTTATTATTTTCATTGATTTTGGATAATAATTCTTCCGCTTCCTGTTCCTCTTTTTTATGATATTTTTCTGATTTAGATTGGATGACAGGGACTTTTTTCATATTTTTCTTCATTTTTTTGATTTGGCTTGGGGAAATGTATTGTGTATAATTTCCTCACCTATATGCTCACGCTACGTCCATGGTTTAAATTCAGAAGGTAAAGTGTAAAGGTCAGAATGAATATTATTATATATATTCTGTATAATTATTGTGGTCATGTACCGAATAACCATTCTACTTCCTGAGGGTCTATGATCTGTTTATCGATAAGTCTTTGTGCATATTTTTTGAGATTAATCATTCCGATCAATGAGGAAGTTTCTATGATGCTATCGATCTGATCGACTGCCCTCTTCTTGATATTGTTTTTGATGGAAGTGGTGTTGATCATTACCTCAAACAAACCTACTCTGGATTTACCGTCTTTGGTTTTTGCCAAGAATTGAGATTGGATTCCGATCAACGATTCTGCTAATCTATCACTGACGCTATCCTGGATTTCCGGCGGAAAGAATGAGATATATCTATTCACGGTATTCGCAGCGGAATTGGTATGGAGCGTACTGAATACCAAATGTCCTGTTTCTGCAAGACTCAATACAGATTCAGCGGTTTCTCTATCACGGATTTCTCCCACGAAGATAATATTTGGATCTTCTCTCATAGCGGATCTCAAAGCATTTGAAAAAGATCGCGTATCGTGACCGATTTCTCTCTGAGAAATAATACAATTCTTTGGTTCAAAGATGAATTCGATAGGATCTTCTATGGTGATCAAATTTTCATTTCTTGTTTCATTCAGATGTTCGAGCATAGCTACCAATGATGTGGATTTACCTGAACCGGTAGGGCCAGTAACGAGATATAATCATTTTTTCGCTCCCAAGATATTTTTCTTGATACTCTCTGCAATATCTGAAAAGATAAGCTCTTCGAGCTTTTTCGCCATCGCATTGATTTTTCTCATAACTACGCCGATTCTTCCGGTCTTGAAGAATGCATTCACTCTGTAAGGGACTCATGATTTTGATACATAAGCAAAATCCGCTTCCTTGTCGCCAAGGAATTTATCGAATCTCTGAGGATTGCCTTGGAATAATTGTCTCAAGACGATTTCCATGGATTCGTTGCTGAGTTTCCCTGCAGTTTCTTCTCTGATAATCTCTCCATTGAGTCTATATGAAATACTTTCTCACCCGGAAAGATGTAAGTCAGAGATATTAGGGTTTTTCTCTATGAGCGTAAGGATCTGTTCTATATCAAATGAATTCGCCATCCAATGATTTTTCTAGTGAAGTAAAATTCATTAATAATTGTACTCAGAAATCCAAATTTTGCAAATTTTGAAGAGCAGAAAAGAAGAAAGGTTTGACTTTTTTATGATTTATTGTGTCCACCCGGGTG
>CAZJMP010000085.1:0-3839 GCA_964547365.1 uncultured Candidatus Peribacteria bacterium
AGTCCATCAAAATCAGATATCTTGTTTTTTTTCAATTCGAAATATAATTTATTTCCGACCCTGCTTCGGAGGTTCATCTTGGCAATCGCGAACATATCTCCGTGAAAACGGACGAATGACGGTCACGAACCGATAACGGTGTAGCCTGCGATCTCTATCTCTTTTTTCGCCACGGATTCTAATCCAGGAGCACAGGTAAGCACGAAGTACATAGCAATGGCAAAAATAAAAAAATCGCCTATGAACATACGGATTTCCTTACAAAATACCATTCAAAAAACCGTACTTGACTTTTTTTGGTAAAAGTATATCTTCAAGTTTCCCAAAAAACATAAATAATAACATAAAAAAGAAAGGACATCGCATGACAAACAGGAATGCAAAAATCATCGGAACGGGGAAATATATTCCTGAAAAGGTGATTACCAACAATTGTTTTCTCCAGAAACAATTCTTCGATGAAAACAGCAAAACATTCCAGAAGGAAAACCAAGAAATTATCAACGAGCTGGTGAAGATCACCGGCATCAAGGAACGGCGCTATGTACGGAACGACCAGTGCAATTCCGATATCGCATATTTAGCAGCCGAGAATTGTTTGCTCTCTTCAACCGTAGATCCTGAAACATTGGACTACATCATCGTAGCCCATAACTTCGGGGATGTGCCGCATTTCAATCCACGTTCGGCATTGGTACCCAGTATCGCTGCCAAAGTGAAACAGATGTTAGGAATTCAAAATCCCTTCACGGTAGCTTTCGATATCCTCTTTGGATGTCCTGGCTGGTTACAAGGGATGATCTTGGCTGATTCACTTATCAAGAACGGTGCAAAACGCATCATGGTCATCGGTTCTGAAACACTCTCACGCGTCTCTGATCCGCACGATCGCGATAGTATGATCTATTCTGATGGTGCAGGAGCTACCATTCTGGAATGCACACAATCAGATTCTCCTGTGGGTATCATAGCACATACCGCAAGGACAGATGCTGCACAACTTCTGCGTATGGGACCATCGTACAATCCTGACTTTCAAGGATCGGAAACCTTCCTGAAAATGGACGGTAGCGCTATCTACGAATATGCGCTGAATCATGTTGCTCCTTTGGTCAAAGAATGCCTGGAAAAAGCCAACATTCCTTTGGAACAGGTAAAAAAGCTTCTTATCCATCAGGCCAATGAAAAAATGGATGAGAAAATCCTGCAAAGGCTTTTCAGTCTCTATGACAAGAAACGGAACGATATTCCTGCTGATATCATGCCGATGACTATCGGCTGGCTAGGAAATTCTTCCGTAGCAACAATACCTACACTGCTGGATATGCTCTTCAAAAAAGAATTGTCTGGCCATGAAGTAAAGAGTGGTGACATCATCATCTTTGCCTCTGTAGGCGCAGGCTTGCATGTCAATGTCATGGCGTACAAAATGCCATAGACTAAAAAAACTTTTCTGAACTCCGGTTGTTTACCGGAGTTTTTTTACACAAAAAAAGCCGGGTAATCCCGGCTTTATATGAAACATTGTGTGTAGTGATGTTACAGGAGTGTTGCGTAGATCAGTTCATCGATGAAGATTTCTATCCGGCGATTATTCCTCGCCTTGAGGATAAACGAAGGACTAGTATCTTCTGAGAATGTCTGTACCACTTCACCCGAAAGCTCTTTCACTTTTCCGAGATTGGGCCAGGTCCTCTGGAACTTAATTCTTACGAATTTTCTGATGCTTGTGTTTACGACATCGATTGCTGCTTCCCATTGTTTTTGCATAATAAGGTATTTTTATGATTAGTATTTGTTTTCCTTCTTATACATATTTTTTGTAAAAAAGCAACAAAATCTCTTGATTTTCATTGTCGAAACAGTATTTACAGCACCACTGAACCGAAAAAATCAATATCGAGACATGAACACACACGTAGAACAACCAATCAGTGAACAGAAACTGAACGAGGCGATGAAAAAAATCATCGACGAATTCCGAAAAGTAGATCCCCGTTGGATCTGCGGCGAACATGACCGACTAGGCATGTACAGATTCTTAACAGGATCCAATAGTCATTCCATGGAACAGGCTATGCCAAACGTAAAACATGAGATACATCTCATCAAAACGTTTGTCGGTAACGAATTCCAGAGAAAAGTCGCCTAAAAGCGTTTGCGCTTTATCATTAATTCCCTTGTTTTTCAGGGGATTTTTTTATTTCTTCTCGAAAAATCTTATCTTGGGATGCGTGGTAAGCTTGGAATCGATTTGTCTATCACGCATGACCTTATCCATCGCTTCTATGAGATATTTTTCATCATCATAGACTTTGAATTCTATCATCTTCTGGATCTCGCTATTGGTCGAACAGACTATCTGATCTAAGGTAATCCTCAATTGATTATCATAGATCATTTCTCTATCAAATGCCAATTTCCCTATTTCTTTGCCTATCACCTTTCTATATGGTATTTTTTTGAGCAGTTTCTCTTCATCCACATCATCGGCGAGCCATTTCCTTCATTTCTCCTTGCTGCTATAGAAATAATTGTAGACGCTTTCTTTTTTCGGCGTCTTCCTGGTAGGGATGGTGTGTGCTATCTCAAGAGAGTTGAATGATGATTCATTGCCCGTCTTGTCATCAACATGCCTGAACTTCACCGTTCCGATCCTATCGGAAAACGATGGAATATGATGATGATAATACGTATCATTGTATCTACTGAGATTATAGTTTCCTAGTCAAAATTCCTTGCTTAATTCCTCGAATACCTCGTGCGGACTGCTATGATTATTTAGGATGAATCTTGCTTCATAATATCTTTCCCATTTGAATCCATGAAACTTGCTGTATTGCTTCTGGAGAAAATATAGCAGTTCATTTCATGAATATTTCATCAGGATTGCTGGCGGTAATGCTATGAGAAAACTCAGGAAAGATAACAATGTTGCAGAAAACATTTCATGCGTGAGTCCATACGCCATTACGGAAGTATAGATACTGTCGTGCATAGTTATATCGACGATAAGATTTTTGATGCCATTTGATATATTCGCCTTGAACTCTTTGGAGAATGGCGTACCTTCCCTGTTATGTGCACGATAAGCTTTGATTGCCTCCCGGATGAAGAAACCGATTTTCTCGATAACCGGTCACGCAAGCGCGAGCGCAGCGGTGCTTTTGGTAAGCATACTGACGAATGCCGTACCGAGGACATTGTAGACTCATGCCATCATCTCGGCCCCGCCGAGATCCACTGTTTCCTTGAGGATGGGATTCATGCGAATCTCTATAAGATCTTTCTCGTCCATTCCATTGGTCGGCACTTCGTCTTGGAATACTTCTCTCAATTCATCCATTTTTTTCTGGACATCTTCATCGAGATATCCCTTCTTATTGAGCAAATCATTGAGATCTGAGATTCCTTCCGTTCATCTTGTCGCCATATTCCATGGAATAATAGAATAAACATCTTTTCTACTCTTATTTATTTTCCAGAAAAAGTCAATACAGCTGATTTTATGAAAAAAAACCACCCCTTCCAGCGTCATTCCCGTCCCGCTTTGCGGGATAAACTCCAACGGGAGTTTGCTTTGTATGGATTCCGGCTGCAACACTTATCGCCGGAATGACGTGCATGATTGGGTGGTTTTTTTCTATGTCTTTTTCGAATCTGCGTTAGCAGGTGAGAAATCCTACTCTTATATAAGATTTCTCGGTTTCACCTCGAAATGTTTACTTGTCAGCGTCGATGACTTCTCATTCAACAGTACCATTTCCTTCTTTACCGATCTCATTGTCAGCATCTGGAGCTGGTTGTGATGGAGCAGCTTGATATTTGTTGTAGAGTTC
>CAZJMP010000086.1:0-3811 GCA_964547365.1 uncultured Candidatus Peribacteria bacterium
GTCTGCGACTTCGCCGGAGACTCCACGATCACGAGATGTTTCATAGAAATATATCAGGATAAAAAAAATCAGAAAACAAAAAATATGACGGCTCTTTTTTAGTGTATTTGGTCCGTATTTCAACGGAAAAAGCTGCCTGGTTTTTTTATGTTGACTTTTTTGGGTATATGTGTATCATTTGTTTGAACAAATAAAAATAATCACCAAATCCAAAAACATATGACAAAACAAAATGCTCTGATTTCCGTCTACAACAAAGACGGTATTATTGAATTTGCGAAAAGTCTGCAAGAACTCGGCTGGACAATCTATTCTTCCACGGGAACTGCAAAAAAATTTCGTGAAGCTGGTATCGAAGCGAATGATGTCGCTGCATTAGTCGGCGGAGGAGCTATCCTCGGTCACAAAGTAGTGACGTTATCTCGTGAGATTTCAGCTGGTATCCTCGCTGATGTACACAACCCTGAAGAGATGCGGCAGATGGAAGAATTACACCTGCCGATCATTGATTTGGTCTGTGTGGATTGCTATCCGCTCGTCGAGGAAATCGCAAAACTTGAATGCACTCGTGAATCGGTCATCGAAAAGACTGATATCGGCGGACCTACCATGTTGCGTGCAGCAGCCAAAGGCAGAAGGATAGTGCTCTGCGATGCAGAAGACCGTCCCAAAGTCATTGAATGGCTGGAAGCAGGAAAACCGGACGAAGAAGCATTCATTACGGCGTTAGCCGCGAAAGCGGAAGCGTATGTAGCAAATTACGCGCTCATGTCTGCGATGTATCACGGAAACGGCAAGTACTACGGTATCATCGGCGAGAAGATCGGCCAGCCGCGCTACGGAGAAAATCCATGGCAGGATTCGTTGGGCTTATTCAAGCTCATGGGTGCCAACCCCGATCCGTTGTCCATCGAAAAGTTCACTACTGTGGTCGGCAGCAATGGCCATATCAACTGGACGGACGAAGACCGGATGCTACACACCATGACGCATATCGTCAAAGCGCTGTACCAAAATGTTCCCGGAGCCCCAAATTATTACATCGCTTTGGGAGTAAAACATGGTAATGCTTGCGGAGCTGCTATCGCAGATACGCCGGAAGAAGCATTGCAGAAAATGTTGGACGGAAATCTTTTGAGCATCTTCGGCGGGTCCATCATGACCAACTTTCCGATTACCGCAGACTTGGCAACATTGATCCGGACGTATCATTCAGAGAAGACGAAACGTCTCTTGGATGTAGTGATAGTTCCGGAGATCAGTGAAGAAGCCATGGAAATCATGGGACGCAAAGACAACGCCTGCAAAATCACCATCAATCCGGCATTGAAGGATATAGGATCTGATTGTATGGATAACGGTATTTTACTCCGTCCGGTACGCGGCGGATTCCTTGCTCAGGAAAATTATTCCTTTGTATTGGATCTGGATGATGAAGATGTCGTCTGTACCCAAGGAAGATATTCCAAAACGGATCTTCTTTTGGCCTGGGCAGTAAATGCTACCTCAAATTCCAATACCATCACTTTGGTGAAGGATGGCATGCTTATCGGCAATGGCGTCGGTCAGCAGGATCGTAAGGAATGCTGCGAACTCGCTGTGAAGCGAGCACAGGATGCCGGTCATGAAACCAAAGGCGCTACCGCATGCAGCGATTCGTTCTTTCCGTTCCCTGATGGACCCAAAGTATTGATCGACGCGGGTATAGATACCATTTTGACGACCAGCGGATCCATAAACGACAATAAAGTCTTCCAGATGATAGAAGACAACGATGTCTGCTTATGGACGATTCCGAACAAAATCGGCCGTGGATTTTACGGCCATTAAAGAAAAGATGTATGAAAGTCAGCTCGCTGTGTTCAGCGGGCTTTTTTTATAAGAAAAATAGATATCAGATTATTTTTTCTTATTGATCTGATCGACGACACTTTGGAATCCTTTCATTTTCTGGACGAGATAATCCGCGAAGATCTGAGCGTCCTTTTCGTTGAGATGAGAATTGTTTCTTTCGTACAGGTACGTATGGATAGCATCGATAGCATATTGAAGCTGTTGATAGTCATCCATGACGTTGTGGTCGTCCGAATATATGTTTGTTGTCTGGATCATTTGGTAGGCGGTAGAAAGTAGCATTTCCATCATCTTTGCATCGAATTTTTTTTGAGCGACCTGTTGCGGCTTGATCATGGAAAGGGTAGTGGCGTGGCGGGTGTGGGTAGTGCGTTTCATTGTGTGTTCTTATAATGAATAAAATATCGAGTAGCACAGTATAGGTATATGTGCTATATTAGCATTTTACCAAACTATTGCAAGTCCATGTATATGGAGATACCTTAAATGTACATTAAACAAAAAACCCTCCGCAGAAATGCGAAGGGCTTCCGTATTCGAGAAGCGCAGAGAATGGAGGAGAGGCGCTTCTGAGTTTAACGTTAACACATAAATTTTTTGCTGATTTTGTCGTTGAGTCGTTCTGAGAAGATTTTCTTGAGTGGATCGAATCCCTTGTAGGTTTTGCACGATTCCAGTTCGTTCCAAATACTGTCGACAAGCGCTTTGAGCCTTACGATTTTCTGGTCGTCCATACTGGTATCATAATAGTGATTCCATGATTCTACCAAGGCGATAACGACATTGCGATTGAAGCGGAATTCCTTCTTCTCGTCCGACCGTTGATAGAATATAGGATGTGTAAAAAGTACCTTTTCCGGGACTTCATCATTGTTCCATAACTTGTGAATATGTTCCCAGTCGGCATTTTGTCCTGCTCGTAGTAGATCAAGGCATTCGGAGCGTTTTTCTAACTTTGCGTTGTGGAGTTCCTTTTCTTCCCGTCTATATTGCTCTTGTCTCTTCTCATCTGCTGCTTCTTTTTCTTTTCTCTTGCGAATATTCTTATGTCGGCAGATGACCGTGTTGATGACGAATAGGATGCATAGCACGATTATGCCGCCTCCGATAAGCCATACGGTCCATCCCCAGAACTGAATGATGGTGGAGATAAGGGGCACGAGCACTGCGATTACTGCTGTGCATACAGCGATAGCACCATCAATCTCTTCGTATTGGTTGTTTCTATCCATACGCTTGTAAATAAGTGTATGGGCGATCAAGCCGGGTAGTACGAACGCGGTCACAATCCAGATGTGTTGTGATCCCCAGTGAGTGATGATGCCTATGAGCGGAAATGCAATAATGCCAAGGTAGATGATATTGAGCTTTTCAATCAATTTTCCCGTAGTGAAGGGATTCCAAAGATATGTCCCATCTTTCCAGATGTTGATAAGCGTAAGGACAGCAAAGAGGAGCATATATGCGAAAGATATCGTGTCCCATACAAAGATATCGCGGATGAATATCCACGTCTGCATGAGATAGAGCAGGGGAACAAAAGAAAAACTGATAAGGACATAGAACATCTCATAGAGAGAGAAGAGTACTCCGAGTTCCTGCTTTTTGTTGTGTAATTGCCATATGAACAGGAATATGACAGCACCGGTGAAGACGAGGGATTCAATAGGTCCCAAGAGTTTTTTTGTCGCGATGGCGACAATGATGGCGAGTATAGAAACGATCGCCAAAAACATTTTTCTTTTCATAAAATTTTTTTTAATTGTAGGTGTACGGTATTTTTACGCCTGGTAAGGGCGATGTTTGGATGAGGCATGCCTCTCCAACTTTTACGAGCTTGCCGTGACTGCTCGAGTGTTTCTATAAATGATCTCCATTCTTTAAAATTACTATAAATATAAGTAATAAAAAGTCAATGTAAGATAAAAAATAAAAAAAATACCTAATCGTTTAGGTA
>CAZJMP010000087.1:0-3760 GCA_964547365.1 uncultured Candidatus Peribacteria bacterium
ATCATGCCATATATCCAACTTAAGGACAAGCCGACGTATACGCGCGGTGATGAAGCGTTGAAACTGATAGCGCCGGCGACGATGCGATATACACTCAACAATAATTATTTCAACTCACAGATTCTGCCAACGTTGGGACAAGTGAATTTTACGGAGATCATTCTCGATTGTGGAAATGGACAAAAATTGAAGCTTAATATGACCACATCAGAATTTGAATGATTCTGTATCTATTTCAAAAAAGGTGAATATCTGCTCAATTTAGAGACAACATATATCAATATTCCAACATCGGAAAAATTGCAAAAAATATTCTCAGGATGATCGATCGTGTTCGATTCTGAAATCAGCGTGAACCCTACGAAATGAACGCTCGCATTCAATGACGCGAACACAGAAATGATTCTTGGAAAAACGCCTGCAAAAGCTATGTTTGACGCAAGCGCGGTATTTAGGGATCTTGGTCTCAATGACTACAAAATCGTCCGGGATTTCAATGGTGATGGAGAGTCAGATAAACAGAATCTGATCTCTACGACATTCGTCTATAATGAGGCAAAATTGTATAACGTCTACGTAAGATTCCCTGATCTCAATAATTACATCTATACGTTCCCAGTAAGAGTGGAGCCTTCCGATGTGCCAGTGTGTGAAATATTGGTGACGCAGACGGACGGAAAAAATTATGCGATCACTACGAATTTCCTAGACAAGAACGTAAATATCTCAGATTATCAATTCGACATCATCGATAGGAATCACAAAGACAAATCGATCGATACCATCAAGAACAAAAACGGAAACTTCAGCTATCTCTTCCAAAATGCTTGAAATTACGCTATCCAAGCGACATTTATGACGGAGGACGAAAAGCAGGGACAATGCGAAAGCGATGATATCCAAGTAGGCGTAAGCGACTTTCAGGTCAATTATGATACCTATTTCAAGTCGCCTAATTCTCCGCAATTCAAAAAAGTCACCACTACCGGTATCGCTGCGATGATAGATGGAGAGCTGATTTTGACAGAGATTCCTACAGTCGTAAAAATGCAAGTGAATCAGATTATTCCAAATCCTACAACGGCTACCAAAAAAGTATTGCTTGATGGAAAATCAATATTATCCACAGATGGAAAGAGCTTCGAGTTTACGATAGAGGATAGTAGTGATCACGAGGCGAAACTCTTGATAGAAGATGCGCCGAGCGGAGCTGAGACTGAGATAAATATCCCTATCAAGATCAATAGAAAAGATATCATAGGAAAATTAGTCGTCACTCCTAGCATGGTGGGAACAGATCCGTTTACCGTGACTTTTGATGCTTCAACTACGGTGCTCAATGATACGGGTGATGAGATAGTTGGTTTCACACGAGACTTTTGAGATTGATCTCCGATACAAAAAAATTTCTCTGAATCTATCATCAAGCATACTTACAGATATGATATGAAACACGAGAATGGCACTTTCCATCCTGTTGTTGTCATCAAGACAAAAAAAGGACGTGAAGTCAGTGTTTCTCCTGAGACGGATATAACCGTAAAAAGATCGCTTGAAAAGCTTAATATCTCAATAGATTCTCATCCTGCACAAGTTGCGAATGTCGGCGATAGAGTAAACATGTCTATAGAATTCAATGGACTGCCTACTGAGATACGTCGGGATTTCGGTGATGGGAAAACTATGACATGCAATACGAGACAGGAGTGCTGAAGCACTACACACATCTATCTAGCACCAGGGACATTTTTGATCAGAGCAGCTGTAGCGTATGAAAACCAGCCGACGATCGACGGTACCATTACGCTCAAAGTGAACCAATAAAAATCACAAATATATACGAATATAACTTATCGTACGGATCTCATTTTAATTTTGGTGTGAGATTTTTAGCGTGTCATCTGGATCTGAATAAGAACATCAATACAGAAAAAAATAAGTTCTCACGTGTGGTTTCCGTGAGGCTTTTTTTTACAAAAAAAAGAAAATTATTTTATGAGCTCTTGGATAGCTTCGAGTCCTATCTGATCAATTCTGTACATAATCAACAATACATAGATCCTGAATTCTTTTGCAGTGATGGTATAGTCGGTTATTATTCATAATTTTTTGATAGCTTCCAGGTGTTTGGTATACCGGTCGAGAGGCGTATTTATTTTGATATTGAGTCATAATGCATTGGTGACGTTCGTCAATGTATGCACAGCAAAATTTCTCACCCTATCGAAGAACGTATATTCTTCGCGTTTGATATTGAATGAGTCTCTGAAGAGCATTCTTGAAAGTATGGTCACAAACTGATCTCTCGTGACGATATAGTCCGGATTGAAGATAGTGGCTGGATCTCCGTAATAATCAAGTCCCATGATTCACAATTGACAGGAGAGTTTTATGTAATATTGTAATTCAGGAACCTCTTTTTTGATGTCCTTGAATGTGCATTCCCTGCTGGTATCCGGTGTAAGTCCTATAACATCCATTGCAAATTCAGAAGCCATTTTGGCTGCGATTTTTCTATACAGCACTCATGTCAGATTGGCATCCTTGATATTCGGTGAAGTGATGATACCTATACCATATGCTCGGAGATAGGCATCATTCCGTTCCTTAGGGAAAGGCGATTCGAAAATGCTTGGCTGTGTCGGTGTCATATAGTGAAAATCTCAGGTGAAACCTGTATTTGCTCTTGGAGAGCAAGGACCGCATATTTTTGTATAATATTCATTATTGCAATTTCTTTGAGTACACATCTGTGTGATGAGCACTCGTTTTCATGCGCTTATTCACGAAAAGATACCTCCATAAGAGACATCTAATGTACAGGTTTTGTCATAATAACTTGGTGAGAGATCTCATTCAGGACAATCATCTATTTTGAGCATGGTACCTCATCATTCACTGGTTATTCCTGGAGGGGTTCCGCTGATGGCAATAGTGAATATCGCTCACGTCCAGTTTCCTGCTGTATCCGTCACAATGAGTTCATACATGCCATTAGTAGATAGGGTGGTTCAATTGCTTAGAGATGCACCATTGAGTGTTGCTGTCACTCCTGGTGAGGTATCAGAAAAAGTTATGGTTACCGGAGTGGTATAGGTCATACCCTCGGCTACTCATGCAAACGTAGGCGCTGTATTGTCTATCCGATCGATCGTATTCGTGGTTGTCATGCGTAATCGTAGATTTCCGCTAGAATATGCTGCTCAGGTCGTGAATGGTCCTGTCCCTCGTCGAAAATCAAATGAATATGTCCCATTATGAAAAATCCCTGTACTCATGTTTGGTCTTATACCCGCTCATGTGATCTCTACATATACCGGTCAACTGAGGTAGGTTCCTGTGATATGTGGGGGATAATAGATGACTGAATAGGGTGGAGGCAAGATGCTTAAGAAGGTATTTACCTCAAAATTAGCAAAAATAAGTCCTAAAACGCAGGATAAACCAGATAGACATCACAAAATGCTATAGAGAAATCTTCTTTTATTCATCATGAAGGTGATATTCATATCGGTGAATAAAATTCATACCCATATAATGTATCGTTTTTATACTAAAAGTCCAGATATTATTAGGTCTTTCTCTTTTAAAGAATATTACACAACAATTTAGGAAAAAAGCAAGTCAATTATATAGCAGAAATCGTCTTTTTTTGCTCCAGAGATAATCTGTCCATATAATAGTAATGCACAAGAAAATTTATTCTCTATGAGACGCGAACTGTATGTTTAATCTGTGCAACAAAAAATTCTCTACATGC
>CAZJMP010000088.1:0-3656 GCA_964547365.1 uncultured Candidatus Peribacteria bacterium
GCTGTCTTCTCTTTCGTACTTCCAAACAACACAAATTTCAACAATATCGGGGAAATATTCGCAGAAAATGATATCGCCATCCGCTGCGGCGGCCACTGTGCATATCCGCTCCACAAGCATTTCAAGAAGCCAGGTACCTGCAGGATGAGCGGATATGTGTATAATGATGAGGCGGACATTACTCGTTTCTTCGATATTTTAGGTCAAACAACATAATTACATAACTTTTTAAAATAAGTCAAGTCATCCTGGTTGTTTAGGAGGCTTTTTCTTGTATTTTTTTTGTTCAGGGAGTATACTTACTATAAGACATTTTTTATTCTTTATGTCTTGAAATGAACGACATAGAAAAAATGAAAGACCCATCAATAGAAAATACCGCTGATATAAATGTTGATGCTAGCGCTGAGACATCTCTTTCTAATAAGGAAATGTCTAATTTGCAGACAGAGATCATCAAAACTGCAGATACGGAATATACAACGCGTATGCAGAGTATTGATACTAAGATAGGTGAAATAAACACCGAGCTTGTTCAGTTGAAGAAAAATATCGCTGAGTATAATGCTCAAAAAACGACGCTAACTGATGATCTAAAGAAACAGAAAGAGGAGAAACTCACCAAAGAGAAAACTGCTATTGAAGAGAAGAAGAAGGAAGTGGAAAAGATGCTTATCGACATGAAGCTTGCACAATTAGATCAAACACAGAGCCAGAAAGTAGCTGAAGCTGAAGCAAAAATGAAAAAGATAGATGAAGAACTAAAAACTATCAAGCCGCAAGGTTTTTTTGCTAGAGCACGGGAATGGACCAAGGAACATAAGAAACCTATATTGATCTTTTCATGAATAGGTATCGGTATCTGGGCGTTGAGTAGATTGTTCAAACGTAGAGATAGGGAAACACAGTCAGAAAACGGAGATACCAAAGAAACTAAGAAAAAGGGCTTCTGGAATACGGGTTTAGGTAAGGTTCTTAAAGTAGTCGGTATAGGTGCAATAGGATTTCTTTGATTGAGATGGCTCTTCGGATGAAAAAAACCGCGAGAACGATGAGGAACAGGAATGACCGATTCGACACAAGGGCAGATCGATGCATATGAAAATTTGGATTCCGCTTCTTTGGAAAAATATCAGAATCTGGGGAATAATATAAATAATTTCTATGGCCGTATCCGAGAAAAGGAAATTAGTTGAGGATTCATGGATCAGAATAAATTATGAACATTTGCTGATGTAAAGGATATCAAGTTTAAAGAAGGTATAGATCCACAAAAAATGTATGCAGGATTGGTTCCTTTTTGTATCGATCAGGACAAGGGAACTGTAGAAAATATGTATTCCGAAAGATGATTGAATACCTATCTGTTTTCAAAGACCTTCGAACAATACAAGACAGAAATCCTGGCGTGGCCAGCAGAAAAGTTGTCAAAGGTACTAGGGCCTTTCCTCTGAACATTGGATTCATTCACCGGATTTTTGTGAAAAAGTACAGATATGAAACAAAATGTTACGGATCGGCTCACCTTCAATCCTGCTGAACGTAAAAAAGAATTAGACTTTTTCTTCAGACAATATGCTAAGGTGCTGACGTATGTGTGAGACAAAAAACAACTACTGATGAAAAAGATTGCTTTGAAAAATGTCAAAGCAGGACAGTATGACAGTAAGCTGCGGCCAAGTGATCCTGAAGAGCAGAATGATCTTTTGAGCGATGCAATGAATGATGATGAATTCGTTAAAAAATACATCTACAATGATTCGAGTTATATAAATTTCATGCAATGAAAACTGATGAATATAGATTCTGTATTACAACAAGAATGATTGCTTGATGATAAGATGTCTCCTGAACTGCAGATGATCGTGGACGGTGTGGATGAGGAAAATATGGAATTACTCAATTATGATGAAAATAAAAAGACCACTACGCTTGATCTCATAGAATCCGACTTCCAAAGTGATGGAAAATTGGATGCTGCAAGCGTGAACGAACTCAATGCGCTTTCAAGCAATGTCCTCGAGGATATGGGTGATACAGAGACGGATGGATTTATGCAGAAAAATTTTGATCGGGCAACTCGTCTGTTAAATATGGATTCCGATGCAAAGAAGCTTTTCCTAACAGAATCATGACTCAGTACTATGATACCGTGAATGAGAGAAGCAGTAAGTAAATCACATGCTGAAGTGGTAGCTAATCCGACCAAAGAGAATATCGCAAGGTTCAAAAAACTTATAATGGAATATCTTGCATTCAAAAAAGAGCTACAAGTGGCTATCTATACGTTCACGACTATGAGAGCCGAAAATCCTGATTATGTATGAAATGTTCTGACTGCCCGATGGATGATTACCAAGAATTTTGCAAACGCTATCGGAGATATCTTCACGTGAAATGTCTCCTTGAAGACAGGGATACATCTGGTTACGTGACTGATTGTCGTGGGAGGTACGGTGCAGCTCGTATGATTGCTAACGAAACAGAAATGAATCTATAAGGTAGGAAAAGGGATGGTGAGAACACCAATACTCCCTATTTCCTGATTTAAAAAGTTAGTAACTAAGTTAGTATTCAACAGGTATGCTTTCACAGAAGCATGATGGGAAAATAAGATTCTCAGAATAGAGAATCCTGCAGGTTCGTGAATAACGAGATATAGCTCACATGCTCAAGATGAATTGAAATATGCGATAATGAATGGAGAACTTACTAATGAAGCAAGAATAAAAAGATGTACGAGTGCTTTGGAAATAAAGAAGCCAAATTGATTCCCTTTGACGAGAAGTGAACTCCTAAAAACATATCTAAAATGAGCTACCGATAACCAGGTCGCTGTATATATCAAACATATAGACAATAAAGCTTTGAGAAAAATGATTGCTAGTGGGACCAAAACATCTCTTGGTTTTGATTATTTCCATCCTTGGGAAGCTGATAATTATTATAAGTGACCAGGTTTATATAATTTCAGTCCTAATATAGAGCATTTGAAAAAACTTGAGGCTATAGATAATTGCATGAAAAACAGCAGCAAAGCTAATGATTTTTTTGGTGGCTTATTGAAAAACGTAAAAGATGAAGAATATTTTCTCAAGTTGCATCTCATTTCTCAAGATGCTGATGTTATAAAGAAGATAGAAAATCTGGATATCAATAAAGCCAATATGAAAAATATCATAAAAAAAATGGGAAAAAGCGTCGAAAATTTGGATGATTTTGTCGCTAGGATAAAAAAATGAGAAAGTCTGGCAGATATCGAAAAAACTCTCTTGTGAAATAAATATACGAAGATAATTTCTCAGGCAGATATTGTAGTTGAAAATCTCACTGATATCCAAAAAGCATGCAAAAAAAACATCACCAAAGAAATTGATCTTCTGAAAGATCAGCTCAAGTGAGCAGTAGGTCCAGAAAAGATAAAAATCCAAAGCAGTATCGATGAACTTGAAGATATCGTTAAGAATATAAACAATTTCCCTGAAGAAGAAGCAAAAGCTTTGAACAAACTGATCGATACAGGAATGGATGTAAAACATATCAGCAAGATATTGTCTGTTGATGAACCAGCCGAATTGCTCAAGAAGATAGACAAAGCTGCAGATATCACAGAATTTGAAAAAGAATTGAGATTATCTCAAATGGATGATTTCGTC
>CAZJMP010000089.1:0-3438 GCA_964547365.1 uncultured Candidatus Peribacteria bacterium
GAAAGCTTCTTCCCACAATGTTCGCAAAAAACCTGATGTTTGAAGATAAGTGATCCACAACTTTTGCAATGATATGTCTCGTTTTGACGATTAAGTCTTCTAATCAACAACTTATACAAATCAGTATTTGTATTTTTGATCAAATCGTACCCGACTTTTTTCACTAATTTGATTGTTTGCATTGCTAAATCACGATCGTATTGTTTTTCAGACTCAGGAAGATCGGCATAAGGTTTCAAATCCGGATGCAGCTTCCTTTCATCATCACGTACTGCCCCATATATCCAACCTTCGTTCATTCTGGCTATCGCCCAGACATCATGAGCATTTTCTGCTATTGCTTCGCGAAGCTCAAGTAGGTCTTCTTCAAGAACAACTCCCTCAAGGTCAATGGGCTGCGGATTATAGACATCGTCTACGCTCTTGACTTTCACAGCAACCATATAAAAATGAGAATCTTCCCAAGCTTCAAGGAATCGTTTATTGGAATATTTATCCATCCTATTTCCAGTAGCGGGATCGTAAACAGTAACAAAGCCTTTTAAAATATCGTAATCCATTACAACCATAGCATGGTATGAAATATCCTCACTTGTTAGTTTTTTATTCCCGACAGCTTCCAACTTATTGGCATTAACCACAACAATGACGATATGCTGACTGTCAAGAGCCTGTACCAAATCTTCTGTTAATACATCATAGTGGCGAATAACAGACAAGCCTTTCTGCTCCAAAAGCCTTCCAATACTATGTAAAGGAGTACCTTTTTCTTTTAGCCAACAGTTTTCTCTAGCTTTCTCAGATAAGTCAGTATCATTATACTCGATACCCAACTTTCTTAGGATATATTCCTCACATTGGATGTCGCAAAGATTCATTTCAGCTGTTGCCGCTAACTGAACCATAGGAAGCAAGGAGTATTCAGTCTCATTTTCCTCGAACATACTATCTACTCGTTCAGAAGTAATCAAGGTTTCCTGCAATTCATCGTCAAGTTCCAATGCACGATGGACTTGCAAGGTCTCTTCCAGCGTTGTATTCCCTTCCAGATAAGCCGCCAGCAGTTCATCAGAAATACTATTTTTATTTGCCATATTTCTCGATGTCTTTTAATGCGACACGGGTTAATGCCGTCATCGCACGTTTCTTTATATTATATAAATTTGCAGTAGTAATGCCCATTCTATTGGCTAAGAGCTCTGGTTGCACTTCTTCAAGTAGCATTTTTTGTATTATATAAACATACCGTTTATTGTTCATCAACCCAAGCAACCTTTCCAAATCCATGCGAGCGGTGACTCTTCTTTCCGATGTGTCCGGTTGATCATCATACTCCTCATAAAGAGACTCTTTACTCACATCTTCAATCATTTCATCCCGTTTGCGAATAAAATGCCGGATAGCGATAATTTTCAGCCATTGCATCAATGTACTTCTATATTCAAATTGCCGAAGTTTGTAGGAATCATCTTTCATCAATTCTTCATACAACTCGTTGACGAACTCATCATAGTCCACTTTATATGAAAAAACAAAGTGGATGATACTTCGAAACAGCGGCTGGCATTTGACAAAGAAAAACTGCTTGGTTATAGCACTATCTCGATCAATCAGACCTTGTATTATTTCTTTATCAGTCATAGACTCACTTATTGAAGATCGACTTACGCATTATAGTTCTCATTTCAGTACATACTATTTTTAATCGACGGTATCATGTTTTTTCTTTATTTGCTCCCACATACCAACCACATTCAGTCTATCGTATTTTTTCACTTCCCAAGACCGCTTTTCAACTTCATCCAATGTATCCCAGTCCACTAAACAACCGTGCAAACGCCTTCTATAATCCTTATTTGTTTCTTTGTTGATTTCATCAATAGGGAGGGTATCCCAACCATTTGCATAATAGTGAGCATTCCAACGCAAGTGTTCACTGATCGCTAGATTTTCCAAACGTTCTTTACCTAGTTTTTTCAAAAAAGCAGCTTCACTTTCAAATTCCAGAATGTCTTTTTCAGTCATTCCGATTAACGCACATTTTGTTGGTAAATGCTCCATAACAGATATATTAGACAATTGCTTCATTCTGTCAAGTTCTTCCCAACCTTTCTGATGCCTATCGTTATCGCTATTCTCTGTATAGACTACATGAAGTTTCTTGGCTCTATTATAAATTCTATTGTCCACAACATCGTCATAAGTAAAAAGATCACAAATTCGTCCGAAGGCAACAAAATTGGAATCGGATTTGTTTGCAAACAGCTTGTCGTAGGTGTTTTCGTCGTTAAGATGGACAAAAATTGCATATGGCTTATTAAGACGCAAAGCAAGACGTTTGATTTCTAAAGCCAACAGAGTATTCAATTCGTCATTTCCCAATGAAATTACAATGTATTTAAAAAACTCAGGGTGCTTGATTAGCTCCTCAAAAAATATTTTTTCACCTATTGATTGATTTTTGAATTCAATGTTATAGTTTTTTGATAAACCAGGAAAGCGATTATCAAATCGTCCAATAATCTGATGCATCTTATCATCAACTACTAAAGCACGAAAATCATTGCCTAAGAAACAGCCTGTTTCAACCAGCTTTCGTAGTACTGATTGTCCGATACGCCCGAATCCTACCAAAAGAGGTGTAAAATCTTCTTGGGCCAAAGCTTTAAATGTGTCGTGAGAAACAAAATCAATTGGTGATTTTTCTTTTACTAACCCTCTGGCTGCAATCAAGGCATCATTCAAATAACGAAGTTCAATACCATTTTCCCTAATGAAAACATTTTCATCATATTCGTCTTCTAAATAATCCTGAACCAATGTTCTTATGTAGAGCACAGTGCCATCTTCTCTATTCAATGGCATTTTTTTTAACTCTTGCATGATGTTATGTGCCTGCCGTACATTATAGTTTTCATCTTCTGAAAGAAAAAATATATGTGTTTTACGCTTCAAAATGCAACCAGACAGACGATATCGAATAAAGAAATCGCCTTCTAATGAACTTACATTCTTATTAGAATGCTGGTGAGAATTAACATTCACTAGAAACTCTTCATTCTTCAAAATAAGTTTGTCAAAAAAAGATTCTGTACCAACCAAAATAGCACCCTGTTTTAACACTGGCTCTAAAAGCATTCTCTCTTCATCATTGAGTGAACTACCAGTGAATACCACTAGTGATTTCTTTTTCCTCATATCATCGCTAAGGATGTCTTTTGCCAATGAAATAGATGCTTGGTTGACACTTGTAAATATGAAATTCTCATTTGCTTTAGAGTTGCAAATCTTTTTTTGGTCATATTTTTTGTTAAATATAATCCTCAGAAAAATGACGATGAAAATAAACACGACAGTAGCCATGATTAATGAGAAACCTAAATGAAGTAAAGAGATTCCCCAATTTTGATCTTGTTCGAAAATTTCTTTGATCTCTAC
>CAZJMP010000090.1:0-3427 GCA_964547365.1 uncultured Candidatus Peribacteria bacterium
TTAGGAGTCTATCACGCCCATTCTATCTATCCCGTCTAATCCATCTATCCCATCTTGTGTTCTACCTTTTACCTTCTACCTTTTACCTTTAATGCTAAAAATAAAAGATCTTACCGTCAATGTCGAGGACACACCGATATTAGAAAATATTTCCATGGAGTTTGATCTGGGAAAAAATTATTGCATTATCGGAAAAAATGGCTCAGGAAAGTCTTCTTTGGCTATGACTATCATGGGACACCCTAAATACAGAATTACTGATGGAAATATTGAAATAGTGAAAGACGAAAAAACAAAGACAGATAAGATATCTTTCAATCTTAATACGTTAGATCCACACGAAAGAGCGAAATTGTGAATATTTGTAGCATTTCAGCATATCCCGGAGATAAAAGGCATCAAACTGTTCGAATTTCTCAGATCCGTCTACGATGCGAAAAACGAGACTACGACATCATTTCTTGCATTCAAAAAAATCATCGAGCCAGTAATGAATGAATTAGCTATCAATATGGAATTTCTCCGGAGAGATCTCAATGTCGGATTCAGTGGAGGAGAGAGGAGAAAGATAGAGGTCTTGCAATTGAAATTATTGCAACCGAAATATATTTTCCTCGACGAAATCGATAGTGGACTCGATGTCGATGCATTCAAGTCCGTAGTGAAGATGATGTCAGCGCTCAATCACGAAAACAATACATTTATCATTATCACGCACATCTTCGATATCCTGGAATATATTCCTGTCGACAAGGTCTATATCATGGAAAGCGGAAAAATCGCAGAAGAGGGCGATCAAAAATTAGCAAATACCATCAAAAAACAAGGTTTTAATAAGACAAAAAAGAAATAATGGAAACATTAAGAAAATTGCTTTCACCGATCAAATACTTCAAACGGACATATTTCCGATTCATTTTTACATCAGCACGATTCGGAATACTTTGGCCGATCAATGCATTGTTGATAAGCAAAGCCATCAAAGGGATAGAAACCAAGGATTATCATATGTTCAAGATGTATTTCATCATTTTCCTGATATTGACCATTATAAACTACGGAACCAATTATTTTATCAGAACATTCAGAAAAATCACGGTAAGAAAATTCCAAGACATAACCTACAAAATATATATGGACAAGTATCTCAAGGCAGATAACAATACTATAGAGACGTTAGGTACAGGGCAAGCGAATAGCATCATCCAAAAAGGGAATGATAATCGAAGAATGATCTTGCATGACATACTTTTATGACCAGTAGTAAGAAATACCATAAATATAGCTACAATATTTTTTGTGATCATAACCAGTTTAGGAATACCTACATTCGGGATCGTAATGATAATATTTATGATCATGATCGCCTTTGCTCGAATCGGAAACAAAAAAATGAGGCCTCTCAGAAACCAGAGAAGAGACGTCTATATCCAAGCAGATAGATTCCTCGTAAAAGTGATTATGTCAAAATTTGAAATACTTCAAAACAACAAAATCATCAAAGAGCTAAAGAAACTCAAGGAGTTTTTCACGTCGTTGATCTATCGAGACATCAAAGAAAGTAAATGATTTATCTTAGCAAGCGATGCACCGAGAGCGTTATTGGATTTTGCCAAAATAGGATTAGTATTTCGATACGGGATCCAGATATTCAACGGAACCGCAGGATTTGCAGAATTCACCCTGATACGGATGTTGATGAATCAGATAACCGGAACCTTATTTGAACTCAACGAAATCATGAACAATTACTTCTCGCAGATTCCATTTGTAGAAAAGCTTCGAAATACCTTTGATGAAATACCAAAGCTCAAAGGATATGAGACAGGGAAGCATTTTAGGCTCCAGACAGGAAACATAAACATAGATAACATAGATTTCAGTTATGGAGAGAAGAACATCATAAATCATTTTTCCTTGAAGATCATAGGAGGAAAAAAAACAGCTTTCGTAGGGGAGAGTGGATCAGGAAAAAGCACTTTGATCAAGCTCCTTGCTGGATATATTCATCCGAACAAAGGCAATATTATCGTAGACAATCATATTCTCAGCGAAATCGCACTCAAGGAATACTACAAACATATAGGCTATCTTACCCAAGAACCCAACGTCTTCGATGGAAGCGTAGAAGAAAATCTACTCTATGGAACGACCAAAAAACCGACAGAGCAACAGATAAAGAAAGCTATCACATCAGCAAAATGCGAATTCATACGAACATTCAAGGATGGACTACAAACGCAGATAGGGGAGAGAGGAATAAGGCTTTCGTGATGACAAAAGCAAAGACTGGCGATAGCGAAGCTCTTCCTCAAAAATCCAAAAATCATCTTCCTAGATGAGCCGACAAGTTCATTAGACAGCTTCTCTGAAGAAAAAATAGCCGAAGCGTTGGATAATCTATTTACGGGAAGAACGGTAGTCGTGGTAGCACATAGATTACAGACCGTCAAGAAAGCAGATATCATCCACGTCTTGAATAAAGGAGGAAAAATCGTAGAAAGCGGTACCCACCAAGAATTGTTGAATAAGAAAGGAATCTACTACAGAATGATAGAATTACAGTCAGGATTTTAAGTTACTCATAGTATATAATGCAAAAAGAAATTCGTATCAAGACCACAGACAAAAAAACGATATTCGGGATACTCGACACGCCCAAGGAGAAATCCAAGGGACTGATTATTTTCGTGCACGGACTGACAGACAATTTTGATAGTCATATGCTACCAAATAGCGCAAAATACTTCACAAAGAAATGATATACTACCTATAGATTCAATCTCTATGGAGAAAAAAAACAAGAAAGAAAGCTAAAAGAAACTAGTCTTAAAAATCATATAGACGATCTAAATATGGTCATTAAGCATTTCGAAAAAACGATGCACAAGATATTCCTTGTCGGACATAGTTTTGGGTGATTAACGATTCTATACACAAACATCAAGAACATCACTTGAATCATCCTTTGGGACCCATCTATATGAGGTAAAGAGTTACTTGATGATGTAACGTATAACGCAAAAAATCATTCATACAGCATAGATCGAGGAGATGGATATAAACATACCATTGGGAAGAAAATGTACAAAGACTTTTCAATAGACCCAAAAAAACATCTTATACAAATAGGCAAAATACATCTGCCCATCAAAATCATCTGCGCAGAAAAATGACTACAGAAAGCAGGAAAAAAATATTATAAAGCGGCATATTACAAGACAGCAAATGATCCAAAAGAACTTTGTATCATCCCATGAGCATCACATTGTTTTGATGAAAAAGGTATAGAAGAACAACTCTTCACAGAGACCTACGATCGAATAAAGAGATTTAGTAAATAATATAAGACATATGGACAGCATCAAAAAGCATTCAGCAGGAGGGATCGTATTGGATCCAAAGACAGAGAAGATATTACTCACCA
>CAZJMP010000091.1:0-3396 GCA_964547365.1 uncultured Candidatus Peribacteria bacterium
GAAATGGATCTGCTCTTGGATGATCATCGAAAAGACACAGTACACGCATTGAAGAGACATCATATATAGATTTATCTAGCAAGACGATACTATGCAACTCTGAAAATATCGCCATTACAAAGGAAAAGACTATGAAGTCATCTGAATAGCAAAACATAGCGAGACGTTGGAAGAACTTGTCGTCTACAAGGCATTGTATCATAGTGATGAATTTGGCGATAATGCATTGCGAGTCAGACCAAAAAAAATGTTCGAGGAGAACGTTGTGATAGATGGGAATCAAGTAAAAAGGTTCGAATATATAGGAGAATAATTTCATAAGATAACTATCAATTGCATTAAAAAAAAAGAGAGGACCTCTTTCTGACAAGGGCCATCTCCCTTACCTATGGTTTTGGGAAGATTTACTCTTTCATTCCTTGCTTTTTATGGAATAATCCGTATGCTTGTCGATTGCTTTATTTTCGTATGTTTTTTTGCATATGCCAAAAAAAATCGTACCGTCTCTCAGTGCTTTCGAATCCACGATAAAATTCCAAGGAGTGAAGACGCACAATCTGAAAGATATCGATGTCGAGATTCCCAAGAACAAGCTGATCACTATTACGGGCGTCTCCGGATCAGGGAAATCGTCACTTGCATTCGATACTATCTACAAGGAAGGACAATACAGATATATAGAATCACTAAGTTCCTATCTGAGACAATTTTTCAATTTGGGAGAAAGGCCTGATATCGATTATTGTAGCGGACTCTCCCCTGCCATAGCGATAGAGCAGAACAAGAAAGGAGGTAATTCGAGAAGTTCGGTAGGAACGTTGACGGAAATCGACGATTATTTGAGATTGTTGTATGCTAAATTATGAGATAGCTACTGCTACAACTGCGGAAAGGAAATCAAACCGCAGACCATCGAACAGGTCATGGGTGAAATACAGAAACATTATATGAATCAGAAAATATATCTTCTCCAGGAATCAGGGCATTTTGAAAAGAAAGAAGATCTGATGGAATTCGTCAGAAAAAATAGGAACAAAGTAGAGAAGGGAAAAGGATTCACCCGTTATCTCATCGTCGCTGACGCTACGAAGGGACAAGAACAAGGGAAAAAGGACAAGGAAGCAAAAAAGCAGAAACAGGTCCCAAGTTCCATGTCCCTTGATCCCATAGAGTATTTCTATCTCGAGACACCGAATATCCCATCAGAATATTTTCCTGTCAGCATCTATGGCATCTATGATAGGGTCACCGTCGAAGAAGCTAAACTTTCTAGATTGAAGGAAGATATCATCAAGATCCTGGGCGAGTTCAAAAAATTCTGAATTTTCGTCACAGAAAAATGAACCAAGAGAGCAAAAGCAAAAAGCGAGATCCAACGATTCACCGATAAGATGTACTGTGCGGACTGCAATATCACCTATCCGGAATTTACTACGCAACATTTTTCACCAAACAAACAGGAATGAGCGTGTGCGCTCTGTCACGGTATCGGAGAAATCCTTCAGGTAGATTTTGATAAAATCTTGGACCCTACGAGTCCGTACATGAAAGCGATTTTACCGTGGAGAGATTCCAATCTCGGACAATCGTTGCTCTTGAAATTAGCTCAGAAATACAGTATCGATCCTGATAAACTATGGAAGGATCTGCCAGAACGATTCCAGCATGTCGTGCTTTTTGGCGATGAAGAATTGATCAGGGTAAACTATGGCGGAAAGTATATGAGTATGTACTACAAGGGCATCGAAGAAATAGTGAAAGACCAATATGCAAAAGGTCTTTTGACGGTTGATTTCCAAGCGATGCTCGATATGAAAACCTGTCCTGAGTGTAATGGAGCAAAACTGAAGAAGGAGAGTCTGAATGTATTCCTAACACTCAAAGGAACAGCCAAAGAAAAATTACCCGTCAATAAGTATAACATTGCAAACCTGCAAAAGATGCCTTTGAACGGACTCATAGAATTCATCGATCTCTACAAGGAACATAATACAAAAGACAAAACGCTCGTAGAAAGGATCGTCAATCCACTCACGGATAGAGCTAAGACTATCCAGGAATTGTGACTTGGGTACTTGAGTCTAAATAGAGGTATTGATACGCTTTCCGGATGAGAGATCCAGAGATTGAGACTAGCGAAACAATTGGGGAATAAGCTAACATGAATTATCTATGTCCTCGATGAACCAACTATCGGACTCGATACCAGAGAAATCAATAGAGCCATCACCGCGATCAAAAAATTGAGAGAGATGGGCAACACCATCATTGTCGTGGAACATAACGAAGAATTTATCAAAGCATCCGACCGAGTCGTAGAGATAGGTCCTGGAGCGGGAGATTTCGGTGGCAAGGTAATGTTTAATGGACCGTATGAAGAATTCCTGAAATCGAATACGCTGACAGCGCAATATATTTTGGGAAAGAAAAAAGTGACCGCAAATTTTGAGCATACACCATCCAACAATTATATCAAGATCAAGAAAGCATCAAAACACAATCTTCAGAGCATCGATGTACAGATCAGACTCGGAACATTCACCATCATAACCTGACCGTCCGGAGCCGGAAAAACGACATTGATGTATACGACATTATTCAGATTTTTGAACGAAAAACAGAAATTCATCCAGAGTTTCATCAGGTTGGAACTCTTAAAAAAATGATGGAATCGGACTGATATCCTTTCTGCTCCGATCATGCACAAGGATGAATACGAAAATTATGAGAATCTCGCAATGCAGGAATTCTATAAGGATCTCTCCGTAGACACTATCATCGGACATGAAGAAATCAAAAACACTATCTATGTAGATCAAACGAGCATAGGGAAAACACCTAGATCCTGCCCTGCCACCTTCATCGGAACTTTCGACAATATCAGACAACTCTTTGCGTGAACGACAGAAAGCAAGTATCTCTGATTCAATGCAAGCTATTATAGTTTCAATTCCGATAAGTGAGCCTGCCCTGCCTGCGACGGCTATGGATACAAAAAAGTGGAACTGCAATTTCTGCCTGATACCTATGTTCCGTGCGAATTATGCAATGGGAAAAGATATAAGACTGAAATTCTTGGAATCAAATGGAGAGGCAAAAGCATCGACGAAGTCCTAGATATGTACGTAAAGGATGCGTTGGAATTTTTTTCTGAAATCGATCACATCCGCGATGATTTGCAGCTGATGGTTGATATCGGACTGGGATATCTCAGAATGGGACAACCGGCTCATACGCTTTCGTGAGGAGAAAGCCAGAGATTGAAATTGGTGAAGCATCTCTTGAAATCATACAAAGGACATACGATGTATTTCTTGGATGAACCGACTGTTGGTCTCCACGCTGAAGATATCGTGAAGCTTATGAGAGTCATCAAAGAATTCTTGGACAAAGGAG
>CAZJMP010000092.1:0-3317 GCA_964547365.1 uncultured Candidatus Peribacteria bacterium
TTGACATAGTTGTTAACTTATGATCTCATGTGATAACTTTTAATTGCATACCAGCATTTTGGCAAAGTTTAATAGCATCCTTTACTTCTGCCCTTAAAGGGTCTTTAAGTGCAATTAATCACACAAAAACAAACTCTTTCAAATTTTCTTTTTTTAATAGTATATTTCAAGTATCTTTTCTATATGCAACAGCTATGACACGCAGTCATGTAGAAGTTAATTTTTCATATTGTTGTTCAATTTCTTTTTTCTTTTTAGGACTAAGTTTTTCAATTTTACCATCAATATCTACAAAATCAATTATTGGTAATATTTTTTCAGGAGCTCATTTTATATAATCAATACTCTCTTTTTTTCAAATGAGATGTCTAGTTACCATGTATTTATACTGAGATTCAAACGGTATAGAGTCTGTACGAATAATTGTTTTTTCAAGAGAATTCTTTTTGATCTCAGCAGAATACCCTGCTAATAATAAAGCTTTTTCTGTCGGATTCCCTAATATTTTCCAATTAATAACAGCATCGTCTGGATTTTCAACAATAGAATCATTACATAAAACTCATATTTTCAGTGCAGTTACATGACTTTCAATACTATCAGATTTAATTTTCTCAGAAAAATGTTCTCAATCATGAGTAAGTTGTTTTGTGTTTGTAAAAATTCCAACAACTCTCATCTCTCCTTTTGTAAGGGTTCATGTTTTATCAGAACAAATAACGGATACTGCTCATAAAGTTTCTGTAGCAAGCATCTTTCTAATTAATCCTTTTTTCTTTGCTAATTTTTGCATACCAACAGCAAGAATAATTGTCATCGCAGGTAATAATCATTCAGGGACTGCGGCTACTACCATTGAAACAGAGGTTAGAAACATTTCTAGTATTGGCTTTCCCATAAGTACCCCTAGTGCAAATACAATAACATTTAATACAATAATGATTATTCCAATTATCTTACCAAATTGTAAGATTTGTTTCTGAAGTGGGGTTGCCCCTTCTTCTACTTCATGAACTAGTTTTGCGATATGTCATATTTCTGTATGAGTTCCTGTATGAGTTACGACAGCTTTTGCTATTCATCTTGATACTACAGTTCAGAGATAAACCATATTTTTTCTATCAGCCATCGCAGTATCTAATTCTACAATATCTGTATGTTTTTCAATGGGTAAAGATTCTCCTGTGAGAGCAGATTCAATAACTTCAAAATTTTGTGCTTCTATTAACCTTGCATCAGCAGGAACCTTATCTCCTGGTGATAAAATAATAATATCACCTGGCACAAGTTCATCTTGGCTAATGACATGCTCAGTACCTTCTCTTATAATTCTTGCTTTATATTTTATGAGAGATTTTAATTGTGATAATGCATTATTAGCTTTATATTCTTGTAGAAACCCAACAATAGTACTAATTAGTGTAACAAACAAAATAATTCATCCATCTGTATAATGTTTACTTAAAAAACTAATAAGTATTGCTACAAGTAAAATATAAATTAATGGATTTTTAAATTGATTAAGAAAAACAGCTAAAGCTGAAAAACTTTTTCATTCTGGTAATTTGTTATATCCGTATCTTTCTATACGATTTTTCACTTCATTATTTGTTAATCAATTTATATTGCTTCATAATGAATGTAATACATCTTTAGTAACAATGTGATGGTATTGGATTTTGTCTTTCATTAATAAAAAAACATAATAAAGTAAAAGCTATTTATTTACAAAATATTCTGTTAAAACAAAAGTTAGCCAAAAAAGAAGCATAAGAATTCACTCTTTTTTTGTGATAACTTTTCCTGTATGCATAAAATATGAAGTTAGTATAGACGCAACAAGCATAAAAGCACCTGTTACATAAATTATCTTCTGAGGAAAATAGAAAGGTGAAATCAATGCTATGATACCAACAACAATTGTAGCATCTGCTAATACAGTTCATAAAATATCTCCTACGGCGAGTGAGTCATTGTACTTTTTTACAGCTTGGAATGCAAATAATAGCTCAGGAATAACTGTCCCTAATCAGATAACTAATATTCCAACAAGTACTGGATTTATTCACATTGCGTTAGCTATATCAATTCAAGAAATTACTGCAAAATGAGCTCCTAGAAGCAATAAAGAAATACTTCATAATAGAAGTAAAAAATTTATTATACGGCTACCCTTGGGTCTAATTTCTGGAGTTTCATTTACTCCATTTTTGAAAGCAAAATAATAAAAGAAAACACCTACAATAATAAGTCCTATTCATTCTATCCATCAATAATGTCAATCTAATCATAATAGTATTGGTAGAAGAAGGAAAAATGGATAAAATTTATCAGTCTTTAGTATCTTATTTTCTATCTTAATATCTTTTCTTCATGAAAAGAGTACAATTATTGCAAAAGCTAATGTTAAATCTGCAACATTAGATCCAAACAATGTTCAGAGACCAAGCCCAGGTTGACCTTCAAGTACCGAATTTATTGATATAAATGTTTCTGGTAAGATTGAAATCACAGCAACTATGATTAGTCCTACTATAAATTTTGATACTTGAAAATTTTCTGCAAATTTTACTGCATATTTTGTAGAGAATATAGCTCCTTGAACAATAAAAAAGATAGATACTCAAAGAATAAATAAATTTGTGACCATAGCTTGTATTTAATTTTTTCTAAAATAATTGTTATTTCTCTAATATGAACCTTAATATACTACTTGGTGTAACAAGTCAAATTACTTTTTTTTCTTCATCAACAACTGGAATAAACTGAAATCATTTTTTATCTACAAGTTTCATAATTTCGTATAATGGAGTTTCTTTTGTGATGATGTTTTTATGTTTTTTAACATAATCTTTTGTATGGGTATAATTGATGCCTCTTTTATATCATATATCCAATATTTTAACAAGTGGTTCATTTACCGATGTGTGGGCAACAATTTTTAGTAACATTTCATCAGATATCTCACCGATAAAATGTTTATCTTCATCTACAACCACACAATAATTAATTTCTTCTGATTGAAGTTTTTCAAGTATAGTTTCTATATCATCTTCAAGATATAGAAATATTGGTTTAATCATAACATCTTCTGCCGTAACAATTTTGTGTTCAAATTGAGAGTCCATAAACATAGCTTGTCTTTCTCTCAGATCTTTAAATGCTTTTTTTGTAAATTCCATAGTTTCTAAGATTATAAATTAAAAATAATGGTGCCAAATGTTATCTATCTTTTTACACTCATATAGTATATATATATACTTCAAAAAAACAAAAAATTGAATATTTTCTGCTCATTATGAGTTGACAATTTTATT
>CAZJMP010000093.1:0-3177 GCA_964547365.1 uncultured Candidatus Peribacteria bacterium
ATGAAAAAATTAGTATTTTCTCTCTCATTGCTTCTCGGACTTTCCATGTTCGCAGGATGCGGAAATCAACCAACTACTGATGAAACAGAAAACCAAACTAACGTAACCACAGAAGGTGAAACGGTTTCTCAAGAAGAATTCGAATCTACATTTATCAAGATGTACAAGAAGTGAGGTAAAGTGACTTGCGATATCGCTATGAATCAAGAAGGTGTAGAGATGAAAGGGAAAATGTATCTCGATGGTAAAAACATGAGATATGATTTCAATGGTTCAACAGCAGGTATGAATTATAGTATGAGTACTATCACCAAAGATGGATACTCATATGTACGAAGCAGCATGTCAAAAGATGGAATGAAGATAGCGTTCAATGAAGATGAAATGGAATCAGAAGCAACTACTGATCAAAGCGGAATGAGTAATTCGGTAAAATTCAATTGTACAAAATGAGTAGATAAGGCTGATGCGTTTGTATTGCCAAGCGATATTACCTTCCAAGAGATGTCTTATTAAAGGTTTTCTATATCAAAATCGCCGAAAGGCAAGAGGATTCCGCTTGATTCGTCAGGCGGAATTTTTATAAAATATCGGAAATTTTACTCCTTTTTTTGTATATATGAAAAAATTGATAGGATTGCTTTCTCTATTGGTTGTTGCAGGAGGCTGTGCATTTGCAGATGATTTGGCTAATGTATCGCTCAATTATTGTACCGCATCAGATAATGTCCTCCAATATCAGATTGATCCGGGTACGGAAACATGAATATGTTATACGCTTTCCAATGCGTCAAAAAAGCCGGTAACCATCAAATTATCGTTCATCGACGGAACCTTCACCAATGACCAATGGCAAAATAAGGCTTGTCTTAGCGATACGGATATTGAAAATTTCGGGAAATACGTCTCTGATTATGACCAGCTCATTACTTTAAAAGCAGGTGAGACGATAAAAAAAGAAGCAAAACTCAGATATCCTGAGGGGATGGATGGTCTGTATCATGGATGTATCGTATATTCTGTAGTAGAAAACCAAGAAGCAGAAGCATCCACAGCTGGTGCGAGTTTCTCTATTCTCATGCGTAGGGCAAAGTTTATCGATGTGATCGTAGGAAATCCGGAGAATGCGAAAGAGAGAGGTATTATCCTTGAGGAGTTCACGGATGCGGACGGAGAGAATGTTTCCCATAATCCAAAGATCAGGATCTACAAAGATGATTCAGACAATACCTATGTTATGCAGATCAAAGTAAAGAATATTTCACCAGTAGAGCAGGATGTAGTTATAACCTGAGTAGCATCAAATATCCTGATGTACAAAAACACATTTTTGGAAACACGCAAAATCCTCAAAGGAGAATCGTTGCTTATTTCCAAAAAAATAGATAAAGTGCCTGCATATAATCTCTCTATCAAGCTCAATATCTCAAATACACCATTTACCTTCAATAATCAGGAACCGGTTGTCTGACATCTCAAAGCAAAGACAACTATTATAATATGGGATGCTAGGATGTTTATTACTATCATCGGATTGCTCTTGCTTGCAGGTATCATATATCTTCTCATCAAAGATCTGAAAAAAAAGACTGCAGTAAAAATCAAGATAGTTCACGACAAAATTCCTGGAGAAAAGAAGCCAACAAAGAAAATAATAAATAAAAAGAAATAATTTATTTTCTGAATATTTTTCATGAAACATTTTGCAGTGATTGCGATACTTTTTTCTGCGTTTGGTTTGTGTTTTGCTCAGACAGGAACATGAATGGTTGAGGTAGAAGCCAATTTTGATGCAGGAAAATTAGAGGAGGCGAACGCTGATTTGTCTCAGATAGAGATAGATTTCTGTGATCATCCTGGAGAAAAGACTATCGGATATACAGTAGCACCTGCATGAAAACAGGATATCTGTTTCAAAGCAACGAATGCATCGGACCAGGATATTGTTGTGACCGTAGGTTTTGTTGATGGTACCGTTACCAACGATCAGCGAAAAAACAAAGCATGTATGCAGCAGGGTGAAGATAAAAATTTCGGACAATATGTGACCGGATATACCGGGACATTCACCGTGCCAGCAAAAAATCTTACCTATCAGCATGCTACGGTGCAATTACCGGAAACTGCTTCGTGAATCGTCAATGGATGTTTGGTATATTATACCAAAGGCGTAGAGATGGGAGGTCAGATGAACTTTACTGTTCTCATGCGCAAAGCGAAATTCATCGATATGACTATTCAGTCAAAAGCCAAAAGTTTCAAACTTAAAACTGTAGGATTGTTATTGGGAGTAATTGTGCTTATCTTGTTTTTTACAAAATTTCAGAAACCAAAAAAACTACCTAAGAAATAGGTAGTTTTTTAGCTATCGTACGCGTACGTTCCCCCGTTCTGGTAGATAGTAGAGTCTAGGAATACCGACCCCGTAGCGCTACGGGGTAAGAGTTCCCTAAACTTTTTAGTATGTCTAGTACGTAAAGGTTAAGAGACCAGTATATGATCCAGGAGCTTGTGCAGCTGGAACAATTACCTTAAGAGTAATATCTTGTGAATATATAGATAGTCCACTGTTATTTGCTCTAGCAACGAATGTTACAGGAGATGCTAATGATGTTTCAAATGTTCCTGTAGCAGTAAGTGCTTTACCTGTACCTGTTCGGGCAGTTCCTGTATAACTAACGTTAGATGCTGCAATGGTTCCATTAGGAGCAGTAAGAGCAGAGCTTGCTAAGGTGATAGTAAATCCTGAACCGAGCATATCGCTGACGGTGAATCTGTGGTTTCCGCTTGAATATGCATCAAATGCATTGATGTTTGCAGAATAAGTACCGATATCGATTGTTGGATTTGAGTTTCCTCCAGTAAGATCCTTGTAGAAGTTAAATTGTCCTACTGTGATACCAAGAGTTGTGTTTGTAGTGGTTGCTGCAAATGATTGTCCTAAAGTAAGGACAGCGACAGCTGCTACGATAAGTGTACTGAGTACACCGATAAATTTAAGGTGTTTCATGTGTTTTTTGTTTGTAGAGAATAAAAATTTTTGAGCGTGAAGCGTACAGCTTCTAAATTTGGTTTTTTTCCTAGACTATACTATCCACAAAAACAATTTTACATTTGAAATTTAAAATTTAAAATTTCAATTTTTTTTGTGAAGTTGGGGGTGTGTACTGGTAATGA
>CAZJMP010000094.1:0-3137 GCA_964547365.1 uncultured Candidatus Peribacteria bacterium
CGATGCTTTCCAAATTTCTCTGCTATCTTAAAACAATTGATGATCATCATAACGATCAATAGTGGCGGGAAAAGCAGTGATAATGTCCGCCGTCCTGACATACCTCAGAGCTTGAACATCAATACAATATTGTAGATAGGTATCAAGATTCCTCGTCCTGGAAGTCCTGCTTTTTTGAATACTCTCCATCGAGAGATAGTCATGAATACTAGTATAGCAAGATATACGATTGTCCATACCATTGCGAGTCATCATAAGAAAGCTCACATGATTGAACTCATTCACATCATTGCTTTTGGATTGATGTTTCCAGTCATTGCAGCTCATTCGAGCTCAAAAGAAAAATTCATCAAGTTTTGTTAAATAATAAAATAGACATTTCTAATGTAGACAAATCCTATAATATTTCAAGAGTTCTTGTGCTAAAAATCTATCGAAAAATACCTGTTGATTTTTTTTTCTTGTAATATACACTATATCCGATTTTTTATATTTTCATGCATCTATCATGTTCAAAGAATTTATGGCATTCCTTTCTCAATACAATGTGATTGGTGTGGCTGTATGATTGCTTATAGCTACCAAAGTGTGAGCACTAGTGAAATGAATGATAGAAGATCTTGTCACTCCTATGATTCTTAATCCCATTCTCAAAAGACTCAGGGTGAAACATATCGAAGATCTTTCGTATAAAGGCGTTTTATATGGGAAGGTGATGTCCACATTGATAGATTTTTTGCTTACCGCTTTCTTAGTGTTTCTGTTTGTTAGATATGCACATATCTCTATGGTCGTAAAATAAAATAAGACATACAAGATTTTACAAAAATTTTTTTCTATTTTTTTCAAACGCTCCGCTGGGGTTACTTTTGCCCGGCCGCAAAAGTAACCAAAAATGCCTTTCTCTTTTTTTCTCGCCATCAGAGCAATATCACGAATATTTTTTATCACATAATGATCATTATCCCTTCATCCTGCCTTACGGCAAACGGATGTACGGGATGTCATACTCGGACTACAATGTATGCTGGTAGATTGATGGCTCGAATCTTTCTTTTGTTTCGTATAATATTTTATTTATCCTATTTGTTTTAGCTGTTTTAGCTATATAATTTTAATTAATCCGATTTTTTAAAATTCTTATGAAATAAAAAAAACCTCAGACAAGACGCTGAGGCTTTTGTTGGTTAGATAAGTAGTTTAGAAATTTAGGATAATTTCATTTTCATCCATCTTTTCTACGTAGTGGGAATGTGTCGGTATCACGATGCTGAATTCAAGCATATCACTTTTCTCATTGATGTTGATGTCTCTGCTCAAAAATTTTTGCATCGTAATTTTCATTTCCGGCGTAGCTTTGACTTTGAGGTAGAATAATACCCATAGCGTATTTTTGGGATTTGCTTTAGGGTCGGTGTTTAACTCTCCGTCGAAACTTTCCGGCATGAGTTCTAAAAATTCCGGTCGTACTTTTTCCAATATTCTTTTTCCTTTGAGGAGTAGGATGAACTCTTTTGATACGTCCTTGAATGATCCTTTGAACATCTCTTCTTTTTTGTTGAATGACAGACTGAATTTTTGCATGTATGTGTGTTTTTTTGTTTAAGGTGAGAAATTTTATAACCAAATATATTATAAAGTCAAGTTTTGAAATGTGACTATATTTTTTTCATTAAATTCAGAATCTCTTGTTTTTTTTCACCTGATATTGTCGTATTTTTCGTTATCCTTTTGATATATTCCTGGATGATCGGTTGAATGATCTGCTTGATGCTCACGTATTTTTTATCTTCCTCTTTGTCTGCTAGCTCTTTGTCTCGTCGAAGTTGAAGCTCTAGAAGCGTTTCATTTTTCCCTGGGTCGTTCGGTGCTTGCGTGATTGCAGTATCCGGCAATACCGCAGTAATGGCTGCAATCAACTCCATGATCCATGTTCGCTTGTCTGTGGTTTCCATAAATTGCTTTATGAAATCTTGGTGGAAGAGCGCTGCGATAAGCAGTTCTCTGTCTATCTCATATTTAGGTTCTTTCTTTCTCTCGTTTTGCTGGATGATAAATCTTCCCTCGTTTTTGGCATATTGCACATATTGTGCGCGCATGATTTCGTGACCGATTCCTAGTTTATCTCACAACACTTGGATATAATGCTCTTGCATTGCACTGCTGTTGATATTGAGGATGAGCCCGAAGAGAATATTCAGGATTTTCTGTTTATCGATAGGGGAGGTCAGATCAAATTTCTTTTTCAGATTTTCGAAAATAACGGAAAAACCATCCTGACTTTTTTTTCGCTGCTCATCGAACTTTTCTTTACCATCTGCCGTATTGGCGAGTTCATCGATATCCTTGAATCATTCTGGAAGGCTAATGATTTTTGGGAAAACATTGCTTTGATACGCTAAGGTAAGCGCTCTCAAACTTGCTTCTTGTCATGCTTCATCACTATCGAAGAGCAAGAAGAGGTGGTCGGTGTATCTTTTGATGAGCTTGAGATGTTCTGGAGTGAGCGCTGTTCCACAGGTTGCGACTCAGAGATGATATCCCAATCTTGCCAATCAGATGACATCCATCTGACCTTCGACGATAAAGAGTGCATCATGTTCTTTGATCTGTTGTTTTGCTCGATTGAGCCCGTAGAGGAGCTGTGATTTTTGGAATGCTTTATGTTCTGCACTATTGAGGTATTTCGGCTTATCGTTGGGATCCACTATCCTTGCACTGAACCCTACGATGTTGTTCATCGTATCGTAGATTGGGAAAGTGATCCTATGCCTGAAAAAAGAATAGATATCTCCTCAAGTCTGTGACTTTTTTGCCAATGATGCGTCAATGAGATCTTGATCGTTGAATCCTTTGCTTTTTAATTCTTGGATCAGTGCATAATGAGAATCTGGAGCGTACCCGATTCAGAATTCTTGTATCGTTTTTTCATCCAGTTTTCTTTGCTCTATGAGATATTTTTTCGCTGATGGATTTTTTTCCAACTGTTCCAAAAAGAATTTTTGCGCTAATTTATGGATACGTTTGATTTTCTCTTTTTCGTCTTGTCGGTCGTCGTGTTTTTTGGGATCTATCTGATATTTTGCGAGATCTATATTTGCTTGTTTCGCTAATTCTTTGGCTGCGTCCCGAAAATC
>CAZJMP010000095.1:0-2979 GCA_964547365.1 uncultured Candidatus Peribacteria bacterium
TTTTCTTCCTGAACATCCTCGTCGGAAGATTCACCGGACTCCAATTGCTCGAATACTTCCGTTTCATGCCATTACTAAAAAACTCCTCAGGAACTGAGGAGGAAGAGGAAGAGGAATAGATATAATTTCTAATGTTCAATTTCTAGTTTCTAAACAGTATTAGATGTATTTTTTACATTTTTTACTCTTGCATATGCATTTCATCTTCCCTTCTGTACTATCTTCTGTTTCGATATAGTTGCCTGTAATCTCTTCACCCTTTTTAATATCCCTGATTGCGACATCGCAAAAATCCTTTGCTGTGGTATTCGGTTCACAAGAATGATTTACATATTTTTCAGGCGATTGCATTATCGTATATCTATCATTCAAAAAACTAATATATTTTTTCTCTGCAGGCGACATTTTCATAAATTTATCCTTGGAAATTGTATACGATACATCCCGATGAAGGACCTTTTCTCATTTCTTAAAATCACGAGTCGCAAACGCGCCCTTTCATTGAATATGTGATTTTTGAACTATAATACAATCGTCTTTCATGGATAATATTATTTAAAATATCTCTTTTTCGTAACTAAGGTGAGCTCTTTTTTATAATGGTTCATATCCTAAAACGCTTTTTGCCTTAGAAATATCCACATTAGGTACCTCATCTGTTATGGTAAATGCTTCATATCGAAACTCTTTACCCGATTCTATCGCCAATTGTATAGCTTGAATGGTATTCTCTATTTTTAAGGTAATTCCATCCAGAGACCGCTTTTCTCATAATTTTCCTCCAATTGGTCATAATCTCAATATCGTCGTATGCAGTTTTTTTGTTAACCCAAAATTAGCAAGAACCTGTTCTGCGATTACCTTGCTTGTTGAATATCCGATATCACAATCACGGCAGTGAAGATCATTTACCCCCACATGCTGAGAAATTATTGCATTAGATTCTTTTATGGGTTTGATATAGGGAATACCGACTTCGACTCCATAATATCCTGTTGAACTCGTATATATCAACTTTTTCACGCCATTTTCTACACAAGCCTGAGCGACATATAAGGTCGCTTTACCATTTATATCGAAATATTCCTGGAAAGATCTTGTCTCGTCTGGTCATCTGATTGCCGCCAAATGCACAACTATATCACATCATTTCATCGTATCTTTTAATTGTTCATAACGCAATATGTCTTGACCATCTTTTATATCAAAGGTCACTATCTCATACGTATCAGATATGTGTTTTATTAACTCGGTTCAAATATATCCTGCACTTCCGGTAATCAATATCTTCATACCATTATTGTACTATATAAAATATATTCCCTTATTTATTTACTTAAAGTATCTCTTCTTGGTAGTCAACCATCGATTTGATTGTCTGGTTAAGTCTTTTTGATCTTCCGGGTTCAATAAGAAATGTTTCACGGCCTCTTCCAAATAGATAGTGTTTTGGCTTCACTTGCAGACGATGAGATATTCATCCCCTGGTTCTTTCAATAACTTCTGGATATGTTTACCGGCGATATTGGCATCGTAGAATTTCTCTATCAATTTAGGATCGAATCCTACCTTTTCTAATTCATCCGCTAAATAGTCGGTCATATATTTTCCTACCAGAATAACTTTGTCTGCGACTTGCGAAACATATCCTGCGATCATCCTATGTTCACGTTCTGTCAGATCACCCAATTCTCTCATATCGCCTAATACGAGAATGATCTTTCTCTGAGGAAACAGCTGCATTTTGATATTGAATGCGGTATTGATGATCTTTCTTACACTGAGTGGTGAAGCATTATATGTAGAATCTATGATGACGCTATTTTCAATACCATGAAAAATAGAAAGCCTTCCAGGCTGTAATTGATATTTCATCTCCAATAGCTCATGCGACCCATTTCTGAGGATTGGATCCTCCGCTCTCGCTTCGAGCTTGGCATATTTATAGTCTAAAATGCCGGCGATAGCCAATGCTACACCTATATAGCCGTAATTCGCCTTGCTGAGGATATTGGTAGAAATATGATATTTCTTTTCTTTGATCCACGTAGAGAATTGGACTCAGATTCACCCTTTAAAATCAGCGAGATAAAAGAGTTCATCCTTGAAATGAATGTCCGCTGCGATATCGTTGCCTTCCGTCTGATAGGTCAGATAATCTATCTTTAATTGATCTTTGAGTTGCATTGCATACATATCATTGGCATTGAGAAAACCGATTTCCAGAGTATTTTTCAACATCTTGATTTCCTCTCTCGCTATCTCTGCCGGATTGCCGAATTGCTCAGAATGTACGGAATCTATTGCGGTAAATACGCCGATATGCGGCTTAGCTATGCTCACGAGAAATTCCATCTCCCCGGGACGATCGATCCCGTATTCGAGCAGGAGAATATCGTAGGGTTTAGGTCAGAAAAATCTTTTTCGGATAAGTTTGAAAAGGGTTGTGATGAAATTCATGATATTTGGTTCTCGTTTCTCTATCTGAAAAATAGAGAGCGACATCCCGAGCTCGCCATTGAAATTCTTAGGTGAGGTATAGATATGTTTGTTCGGCAAAAATCTCTGCAGGGTCTGATAGATGATCATGCGGCAAGAGGTCTTTCCTACGCTTCCGTTGATCCCTATGATCTGAGGATTATGTTTTTCTATATATCCGTGAGCCAATTTTCCGAGTAATTTATAGTACCATCGCAAGAATTTCTTTTTCATGAGAAAAAATATTTTACATGGTAAATACAAGAAAAAGTATAGTGTTCTATTGTTATTCTTCAAATGTTTTTTCCATCAGTAACGTTACAATGACAGCGATAGGTACAGCAAGCAAGATACCTAGGAATCCCAAGATCAGTCCTCAGATGATCATGCTTATGAAAATTACGATAGGATTGACTCCCAAAGTCTTGTTCATCAATAATGGTATAAGCACATTATTTTCCAATCGTTGCAGCAACATGACACATCCGATCACAATCAATG
>CAZJMP010000096.1:0-2929 GCA_964547365.1 uncultured Candidatus Peribacteria bacterium
AATTAATTTCTCCTCTTGTCATTTTTGATATGTGATTTCCACAGAATTTGAAATTTGAAACAAAAAGGTCATTCCGATACTTGTTCAGATCTGTTTCCGTATCATCTTCCGGCAAAGTAATCGTCATTTCTTTAATGCCAAGACTATTAATTCCATCCCTACATATTTGGTTTATCTTCCATATTGGCATAGCTTTTTGCTTTTTTTTACGTTTATCGATTGTCTCGCAAAAAATCGGGATTCGATCTATGTTTTCGTCTTTAATTCTATATTTGTTTTGAATATACTTCTTTCTTGCCAGCAAAATGCCCGCAAGGGCTGGAACAATAGGAATGCACCTAAATCTTAACCAGTCTTCTTTTGCGCCATAAGAAACAATCTGTTCTTTATCGTTTGTGTATTTAGTGATTTGTACTTGATATATTCCATATTCTGGAATATAAGCAACATCTTCCCAACTCAATGCACACATTTCTTTAGCCGGTATGGCAGTAAACAGACGAAAAGCAATGATGATCGTTTTTATACTTGAAGTATTATCCCAATTACGCGCGACTGCTCCTCCTCTTGAGGTTAGGAGCTTTATTTGTTCGTTAATTGATAATTGCTTCTTTGTCAGAGCATTTCGGACTTCTTGTTGTTCCTTGAGCAACTTGTTCGATAAATTTTGATATACATCCAAAACGGGGTTCATTGGTAAGTAATTACTCGTAACTGCCTGTTTGTAAACCAGATATATCTGATCCCAATATCGCTGCTTTTTTTCTTGCGTAAATTTCTCTGTAATTTGCGAAATCGCTTTATTCAATTGCTCTTTATCAAATTCCTTGTATGTTATGTCCTCGATGATTTTGTGATTTGTACATAGCAATTCTTTTGCAATAGCTTCACTATATTTATCTTGACTCTGTAGCTCCCTTCTTTGGATGAACCATAAGCTTTTTAGGGATAACTCCTGAGGAATGTTATCATATGCTTTTTTTATATCTTTTCTGATGATATAGTCCACGTTCTCATAGAATGGTATCTGCTCAAGTTTTCCAGAAAACTGCGTTTCATCTGCCCCCCTCAAACCCTTTTCAATACTGGGGGTTATTTTCTTTTCGGCTCCATTGAATGGGTGAGAATAGTAACTTGCGATACCTGATTGAATTCCATTTCTCACAGTATATGAGTACCGAATATTGATCTCTTTCGAAAAAGCATATGAGGCCGATCTCTTCCTTGACTTTATCAGCGAATCATTTCTATCTTCTTGATTATTATTCTTCCACAGTCCTAATAGAGTCATTCCCGGTATAATCTTTTCAATATTAATATGATAGTGTTTATCGTCAATAACTAATTTCTTTCCTTTCTCGTCATAGCCAGCATGATAAAGAGTCGTCAGATAATTACGCAATCCACAACTCCGAGTCAAATACAGCAGTGATTTTTTTCTTGGCTTTGAATTCGTTATTGATGTATCAAGTATCAAGATCCTATCAACGGAAAATCCTGCTTCTGATATCGATTGTATCGTTGATGAAATCTGGTGATCCATTACACAATTGGGAACAAGAATCGTTGCTCTTTGTATGTAGCGGTTATTTCCAATTTTCTCTATTGCCTCTTTAAAACTTATCTTAGTATTATCCTGAAATATCGCCAAAATATCGGTAGCCTTTGCGTCTGCCATTGTTTCGGGTGTAGAAAAAAGATATCCTGGGAATTCTCGTTGATATGCATTTACAAAATAATCGTCTTGAACAATGAACCTAATTCCTTCTGACGGAATTTTATTAACTGCTGAAATGATCATATCCGGACTCGGATTATAAATAAGAGTAATATTTTTATCACTTTCCATGATGAAGCTGTTCAATAGAAACCCACACTCAAACGCAGAATCATTCTTGTAGGTGGGATAAAATAGGTAACGAATTATATCTGTTGGCTTTTGATCTCTTATCTGCCACGCGCCATCATTAATGATCGTTTCGTCAACGCTTACTCCCGGACGCACAGGTATATTTTGATCGTTTTTAAGTTTATACCAAGGATTAAACGGTTCTCCTGATATCTTATTAACTGAGCAATAATCGTGGAATAACTTTTCGTTCGGGACGAAGAATTTTTTGTAGGTATCCGCAACTTTTCTCAATCTTCCTTTTGCCAGAACAGGTATTGGGGTTAGAGAATATTGCAAAAAATGATCATAGATGTCGATAAACTCTTCCTCCGTTTTTTTATAAATAGTCTCCCATTTTTTTGCAAATAAATTAGATTTTGATTTATACCATTCTGCAGAATCAGCGACAATACCATGCTCCCTTTCATGCCTACATAGGTTAAAGCCTATTGCCAGAAAAAGTATCTTTTTATTGGCAATTCCAGGGATACGATTTTGAATTTCCCTAAATAGTGAAACTTGATACGGCGTTATATTCGTTAAGAAATAAAACATTTCAAGATTTTCTTTGGGCTTGTTTCTTTGCAGTCCCGATGCTTCTTTTTCTGAAAAGCATTCTGGCTTATACAAACCCATTTCTTTTATGAAATCGAAAACCTTTGCAATTTCATCCTCGTTCATTTCTATACTCTGAATAAAAGGCAGAGAAAATAATATGGTTATGTCAGATGTGACATCAACACCCGCAGCCAAAAGATAGTTTAGAATTTCTTCCCTTTTCTTCAGATCCATGCTTGATCCTTTACAAGAAGCAATCGCCGTGAAATAATAATTAGGAGGCTTTTCCGCTTATTTTTTATTTTTGCTGTTTCAATTATACCATTTAAGCGGAATTTGTGGTCATTTTGTGGTCAACACAAAAAAAGAAATCCCCCAAACTCCCTGATATCAAGGGGTTTGAGGGATTGATCCTAGAAAAACACTATTCAAACTCGATTGTGGCCGGAGGCTTCGGTGAAAGATCATAGCAGACCCGGT
>CAZJMP010000097.1:0-2913 GCA_964547365.1 uncultured Candidatus Peribacteria bacterium
TTTTTCCGTCTCAGAAATTCCGATTAATCTCTGATGGTAAGCCATTGAAATCTATCGAGAAGGTTACCCTATCGCCAACGCTCGCCACTTGCGCAGGATGGGAATCTATATTGATTTGCAAAGTTTGTGTCGCTCTCTTGACGATGATATCGTTCTCAGGAGAGATAGTGACTTCGCGACCTTTCTTGGTTTTGATCGTGATGACCGGATGAAACGTACCGTTTTCGTTCGCCGTGTCGTATCTATAGGTGTGCGTGATGATGGATTCAGAGAAATTCTTTTTGATAGGTGTACCATCTCAGAAGTCCCATGTAAAGGATACTATCTCATCACCAGTATCGTTGAGTACTGTGGTAGATGCATCGAATGTCACATCAAATGGATCAGTTCCGACGGTTGATGGGGTAACTATGATTTTGCCTATGATATCCTCCCTGTCGATAACGATAGGGATAGTTATCTCAGATTTTGCACCGCTCGGCGTATCCTCTATCAGCAATTTTGCTTCGTGATCAGTACTATCTTCTATCGTAAATTCAAACACATTAGGCGTCGAAGAAATAATCTGCTTGTCATCGACCAGGACTCTCTTGGTCGCTGTCGTAGGATTAGGTATGATCTGTGTCACCTGGATCTTGATGACAGTAGGAATCTCCGTCAATACAAGACTTCCATCCTTGAGATACACTATACCCTCAGTGCCTACTTTTTGGAATTGCGGAGAATTCGGCGACTTGAAATAGGTATCGTATTTGACTTGGAAATCGCTCACACCGATCTGTATATCATCGCTTTCGCACTGCCCTTGTTTATCGTCCTCTGTAAGGAAGGTATTTACGATCGCGTAATTCCCGGCATTTTGAAACTGGTACGTGAATGAGCCGTCTTCGTTTCTAATAGTCTCTACGACTCTGTCTTTGTTATTCCTATCGATGATATCGAATTGATAGCTAGTGATATTGACGGTCTTGTCAAAGAAATTAGTGCTCACGCTGTAGTTTTTTCCTTCTGTCTGCGCGAGCAGAATCTCGCATACCGGCACATCGGATTGTTCCACCCTGACCGGAAAAGAATAGATGTAATTATTGAGTCCTGGAAATCTTACATAGACATTGTAGAGCTTCGCTTCGTTGTAGACGAATGTTGTGGAAACAATGTTTTGTTTGTCTGCTTCGCCGTCGCTGTTAAAATCCCGTATAATCTTGTAATCGCTGAGCCCGAGATCTCTGAATATCGCACCTGCATCGAACATCACTTTACTCGGCGTCTTACCTACGATCATCTCGGTTTTGGTATCGTTGAAAGTCAGATCGGTCTTGGTAGGGCTTACCGTGATCTCGGATTCGAATACGATCGTTCATCCAGAGAAAGTCTTCTCCAATTTTTCGGAGGTCGGGATATTGATGTAGCTGGTCTCGAGATTGAGCGTATATTCGCCTTTCTTGAAATAGATGCATGATCATTCGAATTGCGCGGTCGTGAAGTTCAACGGAAGCTTCTGTCCATTTCCACAATCCAGGATGATCTCAGTGAAATTCACCTGTCCAAGTGGAGGCACGATCTGCGAATTGAAGTAATTGTTATTGAGCGCATAATACATAGTAGCCGGAGCTATGAGCTTCAATGTAGCATCTTCACGAGTATATTTGATCCCGTCTTTGAGCTGGATATATGGCATGATAAGTTTGTCGCTATCAAGAATATTTTCTACAGAGAAATTCCTGACCAAAGTGATCACTCTCGATCCAAGCACGATAGCCAAAATAAAGATGATGAATCAAAAGAACACGCCCAAGATATATCAGATTTTTGATTTATTTTTGACGGTGATCAATCTATAGAGATTGACGATAAGCAATCCTATGCCGAGAAAGGTAAGAAGACCGAAAAATAGCACAGAGAATGTCTGTAACAAAGTCTTGGTCGTATTCGGATCCAAACCGACACTCGAAAGCTGAGTCGGATTGTTCATCAAATTGTAGAACACCAACGAAAGTCCTCCAACAACGAACATGAAGATTATGCCACATCCTATAGCTACTCCCCTCATGGAGATCTTGGAGGCGGGTTTGACGATATTCGCCGTCTGCTGAGGACGTCCGTTCGGCTGTGGTGCAGGTTGTACAGGCGCTTGCTGAAGCGGCGTTTGCGGCGCTGCTTGTACAGGCTGCTGAGGCGCTTGCGGAGTCGGTTGCTGAGGCTGTACAGGTGTCTGTGGTACTTGATCGACCATAATAATGTGACTAAATATGCTAAAAAAATGCATCTAGCATCATGCATCTAGCATCATGCATCGTAATGTAATGTAAATACGGTTTTTCCGTTGAGTTTCAATGGTTTTGCTTGTATTCCATATTCCATAACTTTTCGCAAATAAAGCAAGCCAAATAGACCACATATATAGCTATATTTAGCATTTTTTCTCTCACGCCTATATAATAGTATATAAGTACTTTATGTTATTCACAAAAATAATTATGGAAAACAGCAACAACTCTGTATTCTCAAAACTCATGAGCATCCTCTTCATCGCTATGGGGATTTTCTTGTGAATCTATGCGTTTTTTGCGAACGCAACTACATGGACATTGACGTCAGGCATATGATTAGAGGCATCGCGAAATAACGACAACTATATCGGAGACCTTTTCCGAAATGTTGTACCGAGCGATTACGATATCATAACTGCACTCTATGGTACAGGGGACGAGGGAAGTGTCTACACGGATAATCGATCTGATTATGGTTCTGGAGATTGTCTTAACCCATGAATGACCGTGGTACGCACTTGAGTCATTCCTACAACCATCACAGCCAACACCATCTATGTTCTCAACGGATGAACATATACGCTTAGCGCCCCTATAGAAATGGCGGAATGTAGCGCAATCACTGCTACTGGTGATGTAACTA
>CAZJMP010000098.1:0-2799 GCA_964547365.1 uncultured Candidatus Peribacteria bacterium
ATGGGTGTTGCTCTGCCGTGGGCTTGCGATCCGAGCAAAGTCGGAACCAAAAGCCCTAATCAAACGATGTCATTCAGTAATAAGTCATCGCAATATACGGGTATCAACTCATATGATGCGTTGTCTCATGTACGTATTTATCCTAATCCGTCTACTGGTATTTTCCAGATAGATGGTGAATATGTTTCACGAGTTGAAGTGACTGACCTTTCCGGTCGTGTCCTTCAGGTTGTGGAAAATCAATCAGTTTTGAATTTGTCTGAGTTTACTAACGGCGTGTATAACGTTCGTATCAGTACATCTCAGGGGTCAACAAACAGGAAATTGATGATTATGCGTTAACTTCTAGTCCTTCCGTTTTTTACGGAGGGGCTTTTTTTTGTTTTCTTTTTTTGGCGTTTCACCCCAACCCTCTCCTTTTTATGTAAAATTTCCTCACCCCAACCCTCTCCTTCAGAGAGGGAGTGCTGTAAAGTCCCCCTCTCTGAAGGAGAGGGGGAAAAAGGGGGTGAGGAAAAACTACAATCATAAAAATATTTCTCTGTAAATTTGACAAAATAACTCTTTTGGAATATACTTATATAAGGTTTATTTCCCTTTTTGTAAAATCATGAAACATACATTTCGTAAGGTGCATCGTCACATCCAGAAACATCACAAGAAATATCTATTCTGATTGTTCGGTGGGTATGCTATCGTGAAGCTTGTTTTGCTTGTACTTTGACTTTCTGCTGTGCAATATATCCATAGATCAGCGTTTGCACAATTGGAAAACGGATGCACTATGACATGAGAATATTATACCTGAGAATATCAGACCGGATGTATCGAGATGCCTGAAGAAATAACCGGTGGATATCTCATAGATTGTCAGACGATCCCTGGATATTTTACTGGAGGGACGCTTAATGAATCTTGAGAATTAGTAAATGAAATTCGAGTAGAGGAGTCGCAGACGTGATGTACACTTACATGATACACTGTCATCCCTGCATATATAACGTGATGTTTTATGGCATGAGGGTATCGGACATGATGAACTATCGTTTGCGAGACATGAACGATCCAAACTGGTACAGATCAGACTTGAACAGTACAAACATGAACGCTACAGACATGAGTGAATCAGCAGCAGACGATTATGTTATGAAACGGTGTGTGTGATAGCGGTGATATTGTTCGGTCGAAACCACTTTCGTGAAATATCCTCAGAGACGGTATCGCTATCCAATGGACATATTCATGAAATGATTGTCTTTCTTGATTGTCTCTGCAATTGCGGGATCATAACCATCAGTGGATTTCTTTGGGAGCGCTTGCTTCTGGTACTGCTTCATATGTGTTCGATTCTAGAAGATTATATGGCTTCCAATATTCAGGTTTTTATCATATCATCGGCAATACAGGTGCGGGCAACTTCATGCTCTATTCTTGACAATATACCTGAGCATATTCGCGTTTTTCTACCTGATACAAGCTTAGATTGCTTGCAGCCGATCAATCTACTATTCATGAGACATGACCGTTTACTATAGATAATCAATATCCTAGCATAAGCGGAATCTCTTTGACCTATACCTGATCCACTACATGATATGTTCCGGTAAGCTGATTGGTTACGCTTTCTTTTGTCTCGAGCGAACTGCTTAGCGGAGTGCAGGTAACTCTATGATCAGGCAAGGTGCCTACGGTTTCTACGGTTTCGTGAAATAACCACACATATACGCGACGCATCAGTTCTCTGTATCCTGAAACGCTATTGGCGGCAAATATTTCTTTTGCTGATATCGCAGGCAATACCTGAACTCTTGTTTATACTTCATCATTGATTCTTGATATCACCAAACCTACCATAACCGGTTTTGTTTTCTCAGAATCATCTTCGGGTCTTGCTTTGGCTTTCTTTTCTTCAGAACCTGTTCGTGCTACTTATACGTATCGAAGAGCTTGAGCTTCGTTCGTAACATGAACGACAGCTGCTTATTTGACTGCTCATATGCTTATGTTCAATGATATCCAAAGAGATCTTTTGTATGCATATACTATTGATATTATCGATAATGCTGGTAATCAGAGATCAGTCACCGGCGATTTTATGCGAACCAATCTTGGACAAATCGTTTCTCATGTAAATGTAGTCCCTATGGTTGATACGGGTTCTTTGAGCGGCAACGTCGCTACGTTGGCTACCGTTTTGAAATCTGAGGTCAATAAGTTTACCGCTTGCAAGGAAGCGCTCACGTATACGAATGTAGAGCTTGAGATCAGACGCAATACCTTTGTCCTTCAGATGCCGGATTTTAAAAAATCTCAAGTGAAGACCTTGGTCAATGCGTTTACGCTGTTTGTCCTCGACAAAGTGAAAAAGAACTATCAGATTTCTAAATCAGATATCGAAGACATCACCCAAAAATTCGATAATTTCCTTATCATTCTCAAACTTCTGAGAGATGACGATAATGCATGCAAACAGAATCTTTCCAATTACCATATCGATCAATTCCAGAAAGCGTTGGAAGAATATAATATAACGTTGTAATAATTCAGAATTTAGAGTTCAGAATTTAGAAACAAAAAATAGAATTTAGAAAAAAATGAGTCCGCTAGTGCGGGCTTTTTTTTTATTTTTTTTAAAACAAATCCCTCTCCCTTCGGGTATCTCCCTTTATCAAGGGAGAAGCTAATAGATGTTCCTCCCTTGATAAAGGGAGGTGAGGAGGGATTTATTTATTTTACTTCGATACTTCTCTCTGTCTCTGAAATTTTCTCTATCTTCACTATAACACTATTTTTTACTGG
>CAZJMP010000099.1:0-2770 GCA_964547365.1 uncultured Candidatus Peribacteria bacterium
GGTTCATCAACAACTATTCCTGTAATTCAAGTTGATTCCAAGGGAAGAGTAATTTTAGCCTCAACTGAGGTGGGTGCTTTTCTTAAATCATCAGATATTGGAGTAACGGTACAAGGATACAACGCAAACACCACAATACTTGGTTCAGACATATCACTAACAACTGAAGTTTCAGGTATTCTTCCTCTTGCAAATGGAGGTACGGGTCAAAACCTAGTTGATCCTAATGCAGATAGAATAATGTTTTGGGATGATAGTGGAACTGCTGTGGCATGGCTAAATGTTGGAGCAGGTCTTTCAATATCTGGAACTGCAATCAGTGCGACAGTAACAGATACAAATACAACCTACACTGCAGGAAATGGTTTATCACTATCAGGTACAGAGGTTCAACTTGGAGGAACTTTATCTAAATCAACATCCATATTGGCAGGAAACTTCGATATGATATTTAACTTAGATGGAACAGGGGACTTTAGGATACAAGACAGTGGAGCTGATGTATTTTTTGTAAAAGATGATGGGAATATTGGAATTGGAATAACAAATCCAACAGACAAACTTCATGTTGTAGGAAACATTCTTGCAACATCAGGATTTCATGTTGGGCTAGATGGTGATGGAACACTGATAGATGATGCATCAAACGGTTCATCTTCAACAACTCTATACATAGGTAATGAATCAATACTTGCCTCAGGTGATATTGGAGTAAGCGTTCAAGGATACAACGCAAATACAACAATACTTGGTTCTTCAATTGATCTTCCAACTGAGGTTACAGGAACCTTAACAGTTGCCTATGGTGGTACGGGATCGACAACCTTAGCTTCAAATGGAGTATTAATAGGAGCAGGTACTGGTCCTGTAACAACAAAGACAGGTACGGGAGGACAGATATTTGTAATAAATGCATCTTCAGTTCCAACATTTGTTTCAATGTCCGGGGATGCAACTATCTCAAATACAGGTGCACTCACTCTAGCAAATACAACTGTGACATCAGGAACATATGGTTCATCAACAACTATTCCTGTAATTCAAGTTGATTCCAAGGGAAGAGTAATTTCAGCTGGAAGTACACTTGGGGATTTTCAAACATCAAGCTCAACTCTTTCTGCTTTATCTGCACTTTCATATGCAGATGGAAATGTAATAGTTGGAAATGGAACTACATGGGTAGTAGAATCTGGAGCTACCGCAAGAACATCTCTTGGACTTGGAACAGCTGACTCACCTAATTTTGCAGGTTTATCACTATCAGGAACAGCCATAACTTCAAATGCAGACGAGCTTAATGTCTTGGATGGAGTAAATTTAACCTTAAGCGCATCTGAGCTAAATGTGTTAGATGGAATAGTTGCAGGTTTAACATCAACTGAGCTTAGTCTTTTAGATGGAAGAACAGGAACTTTAGTTGATTCCAATAATGTAGGTTCATATGCCCTAACTCCATCAAATGTCTCTTCATATGCAATAACTTCAATAACATCAGGTACTGGAATATCCTTAACTGGAACAGGACCTGGAAATGTTGTAATAAATCTTGCCAATTCAGGTGTGACCGCAGGCTCATATGGAGCATCAAACATAATACCGGTAATAACAATTGATCAAACAGGAAGAATAATTTTAGCATCAACTGTTGTTGGCTCCTTTTTAGAAGCTGAGGCAGATCCACTATGGACCTCATCAGCTCCTTCATTCTTTAATTTATCTGAAAATGAAGTAGTAAGTGGAAGACCTTCATTTAACGGTGGAACATCAGGGTCTAATCCTCCATTTAGTGTTGATTCACAGTATTTAGTCACAAATCTAAATGCAGATTTACTTGATGGGTATTCATATGACAATCTTCCATATATTGCAACAAATGCAAATCTATCAGCTATTGGAGCACTAAACCCAGGAATTGCAGGAAACATGATTATTGCAAATGGGGCAACATGGGTAGCTCAAAGTGGTCAAACACTTTTAAATACAATTGGAGCACAAGTACAGCTTAATGGAACAGGATTTGTAAAAGTATCAGGAACTGCAGTCACATATGATAACTCAACATATCTAACAGCAGAGAGTTATCTTGGAGATATATTATCAGTTGTTGCAGGCTCAGGTCTTTCAGGTGGGGGAGTAACTGGGGATGTAACTTTAAATATAGGCTCGGGAAATGGAATTTCAGTCTTGGATGATTCCATATCCTTAAGCCTTGTTTCATCTACTGCAGTTGGAGGCGCATCCTCATCAATATCAGGTCTTGAGGTAACTTCATCTGGTCTTTCTCTTCTTAGAGGTTGTTCAGATAATGAGGTTTTATCATGGAATGCAACCACAAAGACTTGGGATTGTTCTAATAAGCTAGGTGGGGGAGCAATTTCAGGTGCAGGAACTCCTGGACAGGTGGCATTTTTTGATGGAGGGGCAACAATAACAGGAGAAGACTCTTTTTGGTATTCATCTGGTAAGCTTGGAATTGGTACATCAAATCCCTTGTATAGTCTTCATGTTGCAGGCTCTTTAATGGCACTTGACTTTTTTAGCAGTGATGGAACACCAGGTGCCTCAACTACCGTTTCAGGCTTAACATTTAAAAATGGTCTTTTCACGGAAGGTGCAATAACAGGATTTTTAACTTCAGAGTCATATCTTGGTACAGTGACATCAATAACATCAGGAAGTGGAATGGACTTTTCAGATATAACTGGAAGTGGTTCGATCACTCTTGGAACACCATCATCAGTTTCATCAACAAGTACAAATCTTGTATCAG
>CAZJMP010000100.1:0-2750 GCA_964547365.1 uncultured Candidatus Peribacteria bacterium
TAGCTAATGCTACTTCTCGAGCTGGTTTATCTTCTTGAGAAGGATAGAAAAAATTATTATTCACTACACAAGAAATATGTTCTTTTTCTGATAATGCGAGTACAAATTCGTTCGTTTTTTTTGATTCCGTCGTTTCGTTGTAGTCTTGTGCGATGATTTCCAGAAAGAAATTCTCTTTTCCTATCGTATCTTGGATAAGATGAATAATCTCCACTATTTTGGAATCTTTTTCATCGAGTGTTACCATCTTACCTATCCATGAATTAGCTCATCCTGAGATACAAATGATTTCCCTTCAGAATTTTTTCAAGGATTGGAGATCTATCTTTGGCTTGCCTTTGATCCCTTCCTTGTTCGCAAATGATGTCAACTCCATGAGGCTTTGATATCCTTCTTTGGTCTTTGCGATAATCACTATATTCCCGATCTGATTTTCCGGTATGTGCGAATCAATATCCATTACAAATCCCAATTCTACTCCTATGATTGGCTTAATTCCCGTGTCTTTTGTCAACTGATAAAATTTTACCATTCCATACATTCCGTTGTAGTCGGTGATGGCTATGGCATTCATTCAGAGCTCTTTAGCTTTGTTTATTATAGCGGCAGGTTTCCCTATCGCTTCGAGGAAGGAGAAGGTACTGTGGCCGTGGAGATGAACGAAACTCATGCTATTTGTTTATTAATTAAATAATTACGAATTGTGAATTTCTTTAATTGAGAATTGTGTATTTATACATACTATGTAATATGTTTTTTTGCATCAAAAGCAAATACTATATTATCTGTTTGCTTCAAATTGGTTGAAAAGTTCTTTGAAGAGCATGGGAACTAACTTCATTTGTTCTGGTGGTAAGATATATGCTATTCTCATCTGCGTTTTTCATGGATTTTCTTGTCATGGAACTGGTGAATAGAATCATCACATAGGTGCTACTAATAAGGTCAGATCCTTTCCTTCCTTGTTTACTTTTCCTTCGCGTGCACAGTAGAGGACAAACTCGTTTGCATCGAATCCTGGTTTGGCAATGCTATTTACTTCTATAACTGAATATAACGATGCATCAGGACTAGAGATGATTATTCCTGGCAAAATCGCTTTGAAATCATTCGTTACGGATTCCAGCATTCATTTATAATAGTTTCTTTGCTTGCTGTATCGTGATTGGAGATCTTCTTTGGTCTCATGAGCTAATACTCCGAAAATATATTGCCCTATGACGTTGGTGCAGAGATTTGCTGTATATTCTGCAACGGATTTTTCGTGAAATTCTTTGTTGTCTGTTACCAATGCACCTACTCTAAGCCCGCAGGCATTCCGTACTTTGGATGCGGTCTCTATGCTGATTCTTCTCCCTTCGATGCCTGGAACTTCTTGATCGGTTATTCCTCGAATACTGGTTGCCGGCTTATCGACATAAAAAAGCTCTCTGTATGCTTCGTCGCTAATCATCCGAAGGTCATGTTTGACGCAGAGATTCGCTAATGCAATCATGCTTTCTTGATTATAGAAATGTCCAGTAGGGTTATCGTATGGTATCACTACTAGCGCTCATGGTTGATGCTTTATAATGATTCTTTCTATTTCTTCGATGTCTGGTAGGGTAAATGTTCCGTCTGGCATAAGTTTTCTTTGGACGGAAACGGTTGTCCTTCCTAGTCTGCTCGCCATAGTCATATAGTTGGTATATGCCGCGTCTATCAAAAGCAGTGGTTGCTCTTTTGTTCCTGCTGGACCACAACAACCAATAGTGATTAACTCCATAGCTAGACTTCCACCGTCTGTGATCTGGCTGAATAATCTTGTTGTTTCATATCCGCTTGCAGCTATGATATTTAGGAATGCTTTGTTGGTTTCATCATATCCTTTGGTGAGTGAATAGGGTACTACTCATTGTTTGAACGGACTATCTTCACTGTCGAGATGGAACATTCTCTCTTGCATTTTTGGATGCATAGGAAGCGAAACATCTCCTATGGAAACGTTGATAGCTTCTACATTGTCTGTCCTTTTGAGAAACTCTATCTGAGCCATTCTGATAGAAGAGGGTTTCCTGTTTTGGAAATGCAGTGATAATTTCGGCATATACATAAATAATCAATATAAAAAAAGTTTTCCGCTTATACGAAAAACCTTGGGTTTTTCAAAAGTATTTTTTATTGTATTGAAAAAAATGAATATTTTCGTATGCTCTTTTGGCTTTATTTTTGTGTACGTCGAAATGTATAGAAAAGCTTTGATAACTATAGGTATGCTTGTAGGATGTATGTCCTTTGTTTCCGCATATTCGCGAAATCTTCCTGGAGTGAATATCATTACTCGTGCTCAATGGGGTGCTAATGAATCTTGGAGATATGCTAGTGAATCCAAGACAGAAAGAGATGCAATTCGTGCAGCCAAGAAAGAGGCTGAAATGGCTCAATTGTTAGAGACTGATATGGATAAATATCTTGAACTCCAAAGACAGGACTATGAAGGGCAAGCAGCTACAGATTATCTTATCAGTGTCACTCCTACAGAACAGACTGTCGAAGAATATCGTGAATCATCAAACGGTAATTATCTTAAATGGCCTGAAAGCATTCATAAAAACAAATCTAAAATCATTATTCATCATACCGCTGATGATAATACTTCTTTATTTACCTGATGAACGGGTGCTGTTATCAAGCAATTGCAGGATATCTACAAATATCATACGCTCACCAAGTGACGATGAGATATCTGATATAACTTTATTATCGATCCG
>CAZJMP010000101.1:0-2599 GCA_964547365.1 uncultured Candidatus Peribacteria bacterium
ACAGTCCCGGAGGCGGTAATCGGTATGAGTAGGATCGAGGGTTACGGAGTAGGGATTGAGGTGTCTGTATTTATAGTCAAAGAATCCGGTAGGATCGGCCTCTATCTTGATTTTGAGGATGCCGGGGCGGGTGAGGATAAGGCCATCGGCAAAGACCTTGGAGAGTTCGTATTCGCCATGTTCGAGGTTCCATACGTGATTAAAGGCACCACCAAGGATATTGGCTAAGTCCCGGTCTTTATCATAGAAGGCCTTGAAAATGAGTGATCTTCGGTTTAACTGTTCGGTGCCCCGGAGATTATTGAGCCTGGAAAGAATGTAGTTGTAAACAATCGGGGGGAGTCCCTGGGCTGCAAAGCGATTGATTTCATCCGTTGTCCACTGCTTATTAAGCACAAACTCCATACACGTTTTACTGCGTGTATCGGCTATTGCCCATTCCTTTTTGGCATTGGTGTATAACGAACTAACGTTTTCTACGATACTGTTCTTATCTGACACTGCATTCTCCAGGCTTTAGAGTTACAAATACATAGTATTGGTGTTCCCAATAAATTGTCAAGAAAAATAATCATTTAGCCCGCCCAAACAGAGCGATTGTTTTTGGTCATGCTGGCCTTACGTAGTTCCAGTAAACGTTGTTGCCACTTTTTCAAAGTTGCATCAGAAGGTTTAAAACAGCCAACTTGAGAATACTTATCAATTACAATAAATCTAAATTGCATTTCATAATCTAAAACATCAGGATATTTTTTTATAAAATCAGCTACAAGATAAAGATAAACTATCGCCTGTATCCAATATTTATAATACTCAATAGATTCAGGAAATTCATATAAAGTTTTACTTGTCTTTTTAAAATCACAAATATAAATAATTCGTTCATCATGAGAAATATAAAGTCTATCTAAAAATCCATGTAAACCAAAATTAAAACCTTTCATATCATCCTCAGTTTGTAAACCAAGTTCGCTATAAACTTCTCTTCCTGTTAATCCAAGATAATGACTTACTTTTTCATTATTATGAATTGCATCAACAGCTTTTTGGGCATCGTCATACATTTCTTGAGTAATGACCACTTTTCCTATAGCCATGTTTAAATAAGCAAAATAAATTTTATTTTCTTCGGTTAAAACTTTACCTAACTTAACACTATCGCTCATTTTTTGATACAAATCAAAAGTGCGTAAATTTTCAAAAATTTCTTCTTGATAATCTTCTAATAATAAACGTGTATCTAAATTTTGCGTTTTGTAGAAGAATATATTATCTATTACTTTTTTCAAATTATCACTCGGAAACTTAACATTACATATCAAATATTTTTCTTCAAACTTATTGGGTTCAAGTAACAGACAATGTACTAAAGAACCTTCGATAGATGCTGGTGTATCTGTATCTTCCCTTTGATTTAAAACATAATGTTTATAAAATGCCGCAGGAGAATACATTAACCTACTTAATCCAGAATATGACAAATAAATAGGATTACTAAAAAAATCTGATTCTACCATAAATCTTCTCTAAAAAATTTACCTAAAATATTCTCATTATAAGAATTACTTTCAAGTACGTTTAACAATATTTGCCATTTTATCTCACAATAACTAAGATGTTTTTTACTAATACAAAGTTCAAGAATTTCTCGTTTAAATCGTTGCTCTCCATATTTCTTTACATCTTCTAATAACGCTTTACATGAACCATAATAAGTCTTCCAGTCAGACTCACTACTTACTTTCACTGTCTTTTTACGAGTCTTAGTTTCTTTTTTTTCATGTTTAGAAATTTTCTTAGTTTTAGTAAACATTAAGATTTTCTTACCAACATAAAACTTATTTGTTTCTTTATCGGTAATTTTATAAACAAAACCTACTGTCAATTCAGGAAATTGTTCTATATCTGTTATTTCTATATTTTCAAATTTCCACATCATCGTTTATTTTATCATCATCAAAATTTTCTAATTCAACAATGTAATCTATATTATTTTCAGTTTCTTCTTCTGTAATAAGATAACCCAAACGATTTACAATATGATAACCAGATTCATAATAAAGTGTATCTTCTATATCAGTAATAGTCCAAATTTTACGTGGATTTGAATTCTTTACTTTCAATACAAAATTTATTTCGTCACCAAATGTTTCAAACATACAACCATCAAAAGGTGCATCTTTGTTAATTTTATTTTTACACAAATTGAATTTTTTATAAAATTCATCTTCGGATATAATTTTAAGTATCATAATCGTTCATATTAATATCAGATTCTACTTCATTTCCCCAAACATCCCAACCTTCAACTTTTTCTCGTGCAAAAAGTGGTAAATCACCCATAAGTTGTACAATTTTATCTCTTACTATAGCAGGTTTTTTAGAATGTGTTTCAATAGGAGTATCAATAATTTGATGTACTGAAGCAGAAATACGCTTGATATCTCCTTTTGTAGCTAATAAACAAATTTCAGCATTAGCTCTTGTCCAATAACCCATTCCCCAAAACCAAGAAGATGATTTTTTATTTCGTTTAACCCATGTAAAGGCACATGTTTTATACCTAAATCCCCAATATTCTAATAATTCCAATCCTTCT
>CAZJMP010000102.1:0-2539 GCA_964547365.1 uncultured Candidatus Peribacteria bacterium
GCACCTGCAGAGCTGCTAACATTCTCTCTCAACGCACTCTCGATGACCGGGATATATTTCAAGTCATCAGGGAGACCTGCCTTTTTCAACGCTTTTTCTATCGTCGGGACGATAAGATCCCGTCTCTTATAGATCATGACAAACTGCGCAGCGTTCAATTGCAGCAATGCGACTTCCCTATCGAATCTTTCGATGTTCAATTGATATCTGCCTGCGGTCGGCATGCGTTCCCCAGCAAAGGCATTGTCTGCGGAGAGGAGATGCATCGATCATTTCCTGCCGGTGAATTGGAAGAGGATAATGATGACGACAAGCATGCCGACAATAATCCTCCAAAATAATTTCTTATCCGTATAATATTTTTTTAGCTGTTCAATCATGAGTATGAGAGAAAAGGTAAAAGGGAATTAGGACTGTTTAACGAAAATATGTGAAGATATCGCTAAGCGCACGTTGGTAGAGCGATTGGTAAGCAGTATTGGTAAAAATAGTAGTAGTATAATAATTGAATGTCCTATCTATATCCAATGGTACTTCCTCTCATGGATGACTGGTATGATATTCATCGGCTCGTTTTGTTTGTTCGTTGTAGAGCGTATAATACAACGTTTCGACAGTAGGATGACTGTCGAAATAAGCAGTTACCCAGCCAAGATAGTGTCATTTTTTTACCAAAAGATTGAGATAGGGAGCCAATCCGTCCTGTCCTTCAAAAGAGACGAAGAGTCTAACGACATCTGCTCCATCTATAGTCATACCGCTCAGCGCAATAATATTTTTCGCTACCGCCCTTCCTCCGATAGGATCGACAATCAAAAGATTGGTATCGATCGTTAGCGGATATGTTTCTAGATTAGTCAGTTCCATTATCCCGCTTACTACAGCAGGATTGGCGGAATCTATACCGCTGAGATCGAGTACACGGAGTGTGGTCTTGTAATAAGGAATATATTCGTATTTTCCTGGTTCGTATACGGTAGTGCATGTCCGGTCAGGGAATATGATCCCAGAAAAATCATTGGCCATGGAAGGGTCTTCAGCAAATAATTTTTTGATTCTATCATTTCTTATGAATTCTTTGGTACATCCAGAAAGATTGAAGATATCGTTTTCCGTGAGATTAGCAGCAGCTCATGTATCTAGCATATCTCCAGAATGCATGTTAGCGTCATTCAGAAAATTTCCCAAAAACTTTTGGGTGATAGACAGCTGAGGATGATTGATGAGATAAAGGAATAAAGCTCCCAAAAGAATAGGGATGCATATAAACCAAAGAAGTCTTTTCATGGTGTGAAAGGGTAAAGGGACAATAAAAAAAACATAATGAGAATATACTGAAGTCATCAGTGTATTTCAAACCTAAAAAAAGCTTTCTTTTGCTTTGTGAAATGTATATAGTGAGAGTGATTTATCCATAACGTTCTCTCCATGAAAATTATCTGAATAACCGGAACGCTTGGTGCAGGTAAATGAACCATTGTCGATTACCTTGTCCAGAAAAAAGGATTTGAACATTATTCTGTCCGCGCATTTCTGATCCAGGAAATCGAGAAGAGAGGCATGCCCGTCAATAGGGATAGCATGGTCATCGTCGCCAATGATTTGCGTGCAACATTCGGCCCTTCCTATATTGTAGAGCAATTGTATGAACAAGCGAAAGAGAACGGCAAGAACGCTATCATCGAGAGCCTGAGAGCGGTAGGCGAAGTCGAAGCGTTGAAGCAAAAAGAGCATTTCCTGTTTTTTGCGATCGATGCGGACCCGAAGGTCAGATATGAAAGAGTGGTATTGAGAGGAAGCGAAACGGACAAAATCTCTTTCGAGGAATTCATCGCCAACGAGCAGAGGGAGATGATAAATACAGATCCTGCCAAACAAAATCTTTCTGCCTGCATGAAGCTCGCTGACTATGTATTTACGAACAATGGAACGTTTGAAGAATTGAATGTACAGATAGAGACCGTGATAAATGAATTCAAAATTTAGAATTAAGAATAAAAAATATACCATCATTCTGAATTATATATTTTACATTCTACATTCAAAAAAATGAGAATCCCGTTATGAATCTCCAATAGACATGTTCATCTCTCACAAGCTGATGTCGAGAAACTCTTTGGCAAGGGGTATGAACTCAAGGTTTTCAAGACCATTACACAGCCAGGACAATATGCTGCACAAGAGCAAGTGATGCTTGAGTGACCGGCAGGTAAGATTCCTGCGGTGAGAGTAGTGTGACCTACGAGAAAAATTTCGCAAGTAGAACTGATGATGGGAGACAATTTCATCCTCGGTACGAATGCGCCAATCAAAGAATCAGGAGATACCAAAGGATTGGAGTATATAAAAATCATCTGACCGGTCGGTGAAGTCTACGGTCCTTATGCGATGGTCGCACAGAGGCATCTCCATTGTACGGTCAAGGAGGCGGCAGAATTGTGAGTCAAAAATTGAGATATCATCAAAATGCATATGAACGGAGATAGAGCATTGACGTTTGAAAATGTCGTCGTCAGAGCAAAAGATGATTACGCTTTAG
>CAZJMP010000103.1:0-2472 GCA_964547365.1 uncultured Candidatus Peribacteria bacterium
TGCCAAAAGGCAAGATGGGACTCTGCCATATTTCCAATCTTGGAGCAAGATATGACTTACCGCTTACCAATCACTTCAAACTTTTTCAGACCATCAAGGTGAAGATCAAGAGTATAGATCAAGACGGTAAAGTCGCAGTAGTGAAGATCTAATTATATTGTTTTGTGGAGGACGGTTATAAACCGTCCTTTACTCATATAGACAATCACTTTTTATCATTAATTATGTAGTCATGAAATTTCTCAAAAAGTTACTCAAAACTATTCTGCGATTGGCAGTGATTATCATTGTGTTAGCGCTTATCAATCGGTGGTATCTCGGTGGTTTCCAAAAAGTGGAGGTCAAAGAACAGATGATGGGACCATACACGATAGCGTATACGGAATTTGTAGGTGATTATAGCAAAGTAGGACCATCAATGGATAAAGTATATCTAGCATTGTCAGGAGCAGGAATCTTATCTGCAACCGGTGTTGGAATCTATTATGATGATCCAGCAGTAGTATCTGGAGAAAATCTCAGAAGTGATGTAGGAGCTGTCGTGGTAGGCGATGAAATCACCAGAGTTCCTCAAAGCGAAGGCATCAAGATCAAGAATATCGGAGGAAAACTAAGTATGGTAGCGGAATTTCCTATAAAAAGCGCTGTCTCATATATGGCAGGAGTGATGAAAGTCTATCCAGTATTGCAAAAATATATGACAGAAAAGGGATATAGCAACGAAGTTCCTGTGATGGAATTATACGATATGGTAGCCAAAAAGATCTATTATGTCATAGAAATCACGAAGTAAATCATAATTTCATAAATTGTACAGGGAAAGACGCTCAAAAGGCGTCTTTTTTTGGTATTTTCCATGATTGCGGGTATACTTAGTGCAATAGATCTTTTTATTTCATATGGCATGCATGGAAAGGTACAGGGAAAAAGAACATGTATACGGCAAGAAAACCAATATACGCGATCATAATGATGATATCGTGGAAGTGCTGCACGATGCTTCCGAATATATGAAAAACCATGTCATCGATACGGTAGCTAAGCTTGCTAAGTATTGCTATGGGACAGAAAAAGTCATCAATTACGGAAAATATACAGAAGAATGAACATATGCGGAGGATGATTTGAAGACGAATCATTATGAATACCTCTACACATTGATGCAATATGAGGGAGAAGATATTCTGGTTCATATAGGGACTGGAGAATTTACACCTGAAGTCTTTACAAGAAGGAATGTCCCCCAGCTTAAATGATTTTCCTACGGATCATTACCGCTGTTTGTCATTACTGCTCGAGCGAGAGAAGAATATGAGTGGGCCGAGAAAGAAGCTATCCATAAACATGCTATTGTTAGAAAATTTTTGAATGATCATACAATTATTTATTCGCCGAAATGAGGACAGGCAGAACTCCGTGATACAGCAAAAAAGAGAGAAGATCACATAGATCTGGGGAAAAGTAATGGTATCATGAATCATGAAGAAATAACAAGAATGCTTCAGTATGCCGCCATACAAAAGGCGATAAAAGACTACGAAGAACAAGAGAGGTTGTTGCACGAAAAAAATTTTATGCAACCGCTCTCAGTAGAGAAAATCCTGCAGGAGATGGAGACTTTGCAATGGCTATCAAAAGCGGATTTCGTGAAACGAGTCAGGAGAGATCAAAAATATCATACGCCTGGACAACAGGTGATCGCTACACTCTTGGAAAATATTATAAACGAAATTGACGATACAGATCAGGAAGTGTCTGCAGACAATATCAAACAGATGTACAATTTGCTCAAGGAATTCAATATCCAGAAATTGAGCGAAAAAAAAGCTTTTTATTTATAACATAAAAAAATATGGCATTAGATTTTGATTTATTCAGAGTGGTGGATATAAAAAATCCGGCCAAAGAATGTGTTCAAGTGTGCTTTAGCGATGGCAAATCCAACACGCTCAAGGAAACGTGTCTGGTTATCTTCGAACAGCAGGTGAAATATATCATCACCGAGCAATTCGATGACTACAAGAGAGTGAAGATCTATATCATCGATGATGATGATCCTGTTGTGATAGACTTCCATCCGGAGGAATATCATCTGTTCGAATCGTTCTTTATGTCACTCTATAACAAAAACATTTAACTTTTAATGAACGATGAATAATGAACAATGAAAAATGAAAGATTCGCTGAAATGGAGTATCGTATATTACAATAGGCGATAATAAAACAATACCGACATTATTCATTATTAATTTTTAATTTTTAATTTATTTCTAATGATGAATCTCACTCCTATCAAGGCGGTTGCCGAAGACATCAAATGCATCAAAATCCAAGGTGCGACGAATATTGCAAAAGCAGGGATAGATATTCTTGCCAAAGAGATCAAAAGGCAAAAATTCAAGGATATCAAAGAGTTTGATACCTTCCTCAAACAAGCGCTTGTCCTGCTCAAGACAGCAAGGGCTACTGAGC
>CAZJMP010000104.1:0-2380 GCA_964547365.1 uncultured Candidatus Peribacteria bacterium
GCTCAGTAGCCCTTGCTGTCTTGAGCAGGACAAGCGCTTGTTTGAGGAAGGTATCGAACTCCTTGAGATCTTTGAATTTTTGTCTTTTGATCTCTTTACCGAGCATATCGATTCCTGATTTAGCAATATTCGTAGCTCACTGAATTTTAATGCTCTTGATATCTTCAGTGACAGTTTTGATAGGAGTGAGATTCATCATAGTGAATAATTAATAATTAAAAATTAATAATGAATAATGTTGGTATATCTTCTTATGAACTATCGTATTTTACGATACTCCATTTTAGCTAATCTTTCATTTTTCATTAAGGGTTAAATGGTCTTATTATAGAGAGCCATAAAGAATGTTTCGTAAAAATGATACTCCTCAGGATGGAAGTCTATCACAATAGGATCATCATCATCGATGATAAATACCTTAACTCTTTTATGTGTTTCATATTCTTCGGTAATGATATACTTTACCTGTGTCTCAAAAATAACCAAACAAGTACTTTTGAGATCATTCGCTTTTCCATCGCTAAAGCATACTTGAACACATTCTTTGGCTGGGTTTTTGACATCCACCACTCTGAACAAATCGAAATCTAAGGCCATTTTACACTAATTAATAATTTAAAATGAATAATTGATAATGATGATATATTTTATTATTTATTATCGCCATACTGTGGAATAAATATCCCTTTATGCCGATCAAAATGCTGTAGTATTTCATACAACACCTGCAAATCTCCACCACTCAATTCCTGGATATATGCATGCAATGCTAAATATTCTTCATTATCTTGATTAAATTTTTGATCAGTTTCATATCGGACTTTCAACTCTTCATATGTCTTCTTCTTTAATTGATCTATTTTCTTGGCTATTTTCTCTTGGACGTTATTTCTTTGACTTATCCTATCATAAAACACTTTTCTTATGCTTGCATTATACAACGCATATTTTGCTTCATCATATGAAGGGATCTTATTGTATTTTCCATATTCAATATGATGAGCATTGACATATACTTTTCCTCCTATAGGCGAATAAAAGCTTGCATGTTCATCAAGGAAATCCTTTGGATCAACATCAATATCATCATGATGATTGGCTTTCACTACATATAAGCTTAATGGACCATACAAGAATCCAACCGTATCAGATACCTGTTTATCAGTAAACATTTCAGGAGTGAATACGCCTGTACCAACACGCACCAATTCTTCTTTCCCTTCATATCTGATTAGGGTATAGAGAACATCTTTTCCTCTATCATCACCTTCACTATCAACATCGTAATACCATTGTATCAGCTTCTGAAATATCTTGATGTCATTATCCATCCTTTCTTTTATTTCCTGTTTTTCCCTTTTTTCCTTTTGCTCTTTTGTCTCTTTTAGTGTACGAGCAATCTCATCCTGCTTATCAGGATTTTTATTATTTGATTGCTGATGATTTTTATCATCAAGATATTCGTACATAGCAAAGAAATACAGATAAAATCTCATTACTAGGATAAGTATACCCGCAAGACCGGAAAAATACCAAAAAAAGACGCCTTTTGAGCGTCTTTCCCTGTACAATTTGTAAAATTATGATTTACTTCGTGATTTCTATGACATAATAGATCTTTTTGGCTACCATATCGTATAATTCCATCACAGGAACTTCGTTGCTATATCCCTTTTCTGTCATATATTTTTGCAATACTGGATAGACTTTCATCACTCCTGCCATATATGAGACAGCGCTTTTTATAGGAAATTCCGCTACCATACTTAGTTTTCCTCCGATATTCTTGATCTTGATGCCTTCGCTTTGAGGAACTCTGGTGATTTCATCGCCTACCACGACAGCTCCTACATCACTTCTGAGATTTTCTCCAGATACTACTGCTGGATCATCATAATAGATTCCGATACCTGTTGCAGACAAAATTCCTGCTCCTGACAATGTTCCATACACCTTATCCATTGATGGACCAACCAGACTGTAATCACCTACAAATTCTGTATATCCTATCGTGTATGGTCCCATCATCTGCTCTTTGATCTCCACTTTTTTGAATCCACCGAGATATCACCGATTGATAAGCGCTAACACAATGATAATTGCTGCCAATCGCAGGATAGTTTTGAGTACCTTTTTGAGAAATTTCATGACTACATAATTAATGATAAAAAGTAATTGTCTATATGCGTAAAGGACGGTCTGAAACCGTCCTCCACAAAAAAATATGATTAGATCTTCACTACTGCTACTTTACCATCATTATCGATACTCTTAATCTTAACCTTGATGGTCTGGAAAAGTTTAAAGTGATTAGTTAATGGAAGATCATATCTTGCTCCAAGATTGGAAATATGGCAGAGTCCCATCTTGCCTTTTGGCA
>CAZJMP010000105.1:0-1429 GCA_964547365.1 uncultured Candidatus Peribacteria bacterium
TCCACATCGATCAACTCCAGGCCCTCGGCCTCTGCCACGGGCTCGGTAAGTTGCCGGATTGTCTCCCGGTATTCCGGTGCTGGTTCCGTCATGGTTTCATGCCGCCTTCACGAAAATCGGAAAAAAAAAGTGGGCAAAAGCCCACTCATCAGAAAAACCGATCGATGATTTTCGTCTCCGCTAACACAAAAAAAGGCTCAATGCAAGAAAAAAATGAAGGTTTCCGGGAGGTGGACCGGTATCAGAATGAAATGGAGCGGACGATGGGACTCGAACCCACGACGTCCAGCTTGGGAAGCTGGCATTCTACCGCTGAATTACGCCCGCTCGAGAAAAGCCTGAGATCAAAGGAGCATATGAAACAGCCGAATATTCCGGCCTGTCGGCCCGGCCCGCCGTGACGGGGCTCCAGCCGCAGGGGCATCTTAAACGATGTCCGCCCGTTGTCAAGGCTTTTTTCGCGACAGGCGGATCGAGATGGAGCGTTCGTGGCCGTTCAGGCCCTCCATGGCCGCAAAGCGTGCGGCCTGGCGGCCGTATTTCTCAAGCGCCTCCCTGGAAAAGGAGACGATGCTGGTCCGTTTGACGAAGTCGTACACGCCGAGCGGCGACGCGAATCTTGCCGTTCCGGCGGTGGGCAGGATGTGGTTGGGACCGGCCATGTAGTCCCCGATGGCCTCCGGCGTGTAGCCGCCCAGGAACACCGCGCCTGCATGCCGAATCCGTTCCAGGAGCCGTTCCGGCCGGTCGACGATCAGTTCGAGATGCTCCGGGGCAAAAGAATCGGCAATGACCGCGGCTTCGCTCAGATCCCGGGTGACGATGACGGCCCCGAAATGCTCCAGGGCGCGAAGGGCAATGGATCTCTTCGGCAGAAGGGCTGCCTGTTTCCGGACCTCGGCGATCACATGCCGGGCCAGGTTTTCATCCGGCGTCAGAAGGACCGCGCTGGCCATCTCGTCGTGCTCCGCCTGGGCAAGCAGGTCGGCAGCCACGAAGGCGGCGTCCGCCGTCCCGTCGGCGATGATCAGAACTTCGCTGGGTCCGGCAATCATGTCGATGGCCACGTCGCCGTGGACGATTTTTTTGGCCGCCGTGACGTAGGCGTTTCCGGGGCCGACAATCTTGTCGACCCGCGGAACGGTCTCCGTGCCGTAAGCGAGGGCCGCAATCGCCTGCGCGCCGCCGATCTTGAAAAAGCGGTTCACCCCGCCCAGTTTTGCGGCGACGGCAACCAGAGGATTCAGGCGCCCCTGCTTTGCGGGGGACACGAGGATGATCTCCGCAACGCCGGCGATTTTCGCCGGGACAGCGGCCATCAGAACGGTCGACGGGTACGCGGCGAGGCCGCCGGGAGCGTAAATGCCGACCCTTTCGAGCGGCAGCACGCGCTGACCGAGCGTAATCCCCTCCTCTTCACCGGAGAACC
>CAZJMP010000105.1:1439-2374 GCA_964547365.1 uncultured Candidatus Peribacteria bacterium
ACACGATGTTGTGTGCTAGCGTCGGCGTCTCCACAAAATGATGTGTTGCCGATGGCGTCCGATCGGAACGCGGTACATTCTCCGCAGTACCAACAAACCAAGCATTCGGAAGGGACTCCCGATGCACGGCAGACTGTTCATTGGCTTGAATGCCGACCGCCATCCCGCCACGAAGGAATCGCCGGCAGACAGCGTTAACGGGCAGTTGGCTGCGATTCCGCGGCCATCCTGGACCGAGCGGCAGCGCGCTTCGGCGGCGGCCCGGCTCCATTCCTGGCCGGACACTTCCATGCCGCCGGCCGTCAGCACGGACTGATCGAACTTTTCCGTGTAATCCAGCAGGGCGGCATCCCCCCTGGCGGCCACGTCGTCCACGATGGTCTTGACCGACGCCCGAAGCGAATCCTCGGAGCCCATGCCGCGCCGGGTTATCCGCCGGAACGTTTCCTCGAATGTATTCTCGCCGGTGAAAATGATGTTCATCGCCTATGAACGGACCCTCTCGATGTGCGCCCCCAGGGCGGACAGTTTCTTTTCGATGGCCTGATAGCCCCGGTCGATATGATACACGCGCGACAGCTCCGTCCGCCCTTTCGCCGCCAGGCCGGCCAGGATGAGGGATGCCGATGCACGCAGGTCCGTCGCCATGACCGGTGCACCCCGCAGCTCGGGGACGCCTTTCACGATGGCGCTGCGCCCCTGGATGACGACATCGGCCCCCATCCGCATCAGTTCGCTGACATGCATGAACCGGTTTTCAAAAACGGTTTCCGTGATCACGCTGAGTCCATTGCCCAGGACCATCAGCGCCATCATCTGGGCCTGCAGGTCCGTGGCGAATCCCGGATAAGGCTGAGTTTTGACGTCGGTGCTCCGGATGATTTGGCCCCCGCTGGCGCGAAGTCCTCCGTCGATAACCGTAATCTCCATGCCCG
>CAZJMP010000106.1:0-2373 GCA_964547365.1 uncultured Candidatus Peribacteria bacterium
ACTGTTTTATCAGTACGAGAATGATGAATATACGTAACTTTTGTATTATCGCACATATAGATCACGGAAAATCCACACTAGCCGATAGAATGCTAGAAATCACGTGAGCTATCAGAAAATTGGATCATGCTCAGGTGCTCGACCGTATGGAATTGGAACAGGAAAGAGGAATCACTATCAAGCTGACACCAGCCAGGATGCAACGAAAAGGGGTTGAATTCAATCTCATAGATACTCCGGGACACGTGGATTTTCAATACGAGGTCTCTCGTTCGCTCGCAGCCGTAGAGTGAGCAATTTTGCTCGTTGATGCGAGCCAATGAATCCAAGCACAGACATTATCGACGTTATATCAAGCTATAGATCAGCACTTGACGATTATTCCGGTATTGAATAAAATCGATCTTCCGGCAGCCAATCCGGAAAGAGTAGCGCATGAGATTGAGAATGTGATCGGGATCGATAAATCAGAGATTATTAAGGTTTCAGGAAAGACAGGAGAGGGAGTAGATAAGGTTTTGGATGCTATTATCGAAAGAATACAGGATCCACTTTCGTTTAAAGAGTCACACCCTAAGAAATATTGGTCTACTTCCTCATCCTCCAACTCCTTCTCCTTCAGAGAAGGAGGGCAGTCATTACCTTTCTGAGAAGGAGAGCTGCAAAAGATGGTACATGAAGTGTTTAAGAGACATCATATTTATTGAGAAGCTTGATGATACCAGACTGGTTTTGCTAGAGATATGAGAAAAAATCAAACCGCGGCTGAAGAACTGATGCGGGAAATTCTTAGAAATAGGAATTTTTTATGAATGAAATGGAGAAGACAATTTCCTATCAATAAGTATATAGCTGATTTCTATTGTCACGAGCAGAAGATGATTATAGAGATAGATGGATGAATTCATAATACGTCAGAACAAAAAGAGATAGATAACGAAAAAACCAAAAGATTGGAGGTTCTATGATATAAGGTATTAAGATTCAAAAATGAAGAGGTGCTAGAAAATACGGACAAAACCCTAAAAAAAATAGAAAATTTTTGTTCCCTCTCTGAAGGAGAGGGGGAGGGGTGAGGAAATCTCACCAGAGCACTTATTTTCGATTCGGTCTATGATCCCTACAAGGGTGTGCTTGCGTATGTAAAAATGGTGGACGGGAATATCAAAGCATACGAAAACCTTAATCTCATTTATTCGGAGAATACGATAGAACCCACAGAGGTCGGACATTTTACGCCGGAATATCATGCGGACAAAACACTTAATGAATGACAGATAGGATACATCGTTACCTGACAGAAATCTGTCAGGGACGTCCAAATCTGAGATACTATTATTAAGACAACCTGAAACCTGAAACCTGGAACCTGAAACCTTAAGGAATATATAATTCCTGGATTCAAGAAAGTGAAGCCGTTCGTCTATGCGGGAGTCTATCCGCTAGATACGAACGATTACGATAAGCTCAAAGATAGTCTGGAAAAATTATCGCTCAATGACAGTGCTATCGAGTACGAATTGGAAGATTCCAAAGCGTTGGGATTCGGTTTCAGATGCGGCTTTTTGTGAATGCTGCATATGGATATCGTCAAAGAGAGATTGTCCAGGGAATATAATATCGAAACGATATTCACGATACCGACCGTCATCTATTTGGTCAAATCCAAGAATCTTTCCATCGAACCGATAAAATCCTGATCCAATATCACGACTTTCATCAAAACATGAATGTATAAGCATATCCTCGGTCAGACTACTACTGACGAAGAAGCTGGACAGAGGGCAGAGGAGCTGAAACCATGGCTCGTAGTTAAATCGTGAGCGGATATGGTGGAGCAGGGAGTGATCGATGAAATACGGGAGCCGATAGCCTCTGTAGAAGTTGTAGGCCCAGAAGAATATGCCGGCAATATCATGTCACTCTGTCAGGAATATAGAGGGAAACTTACGAATATGGAATATATCGATGAGACGAGAGTCGTTTGGCATTATGAATTGCCGATGGGCGAAATCATCATCGATTTCTATGATAGATTGAAATCTGCGACCAAAGGCTATGCGACGATGAACTATGAATTCAAAAAATATCAACCAGCGGAATTGGTGAAATTGGACGTCTATATCAATAACGAAAAAGTCGAGGCGTTGAGTCGGGTAGTGCATGAAAATAATGCCTACTATTTAGGAAAAGAAGTCGTAGAAAAATTAAAAACACTGATTCCGAAACATTTGTTCGTCATTCCATTGCAAGCGGGAATCGGCAATAAGATGATCGCTAGGGAAAATATCGCCGCTATGAAAAAGGATGTCCTCGCTAAGTGCTATGGGTGAGATGTCAGTAGAAAAAGAAAGCTGTTAGCGAAACAGAAAG
>CAZJMP010000107.1:0-2366 GCA_964547365.1 uncultured Candidatus Peribacteria bacterium
GGAATTTCATGCGTTTGATAGTATAGTCTTCGTTGATGAAAAGCACACGAGCAACTTCATAAGAAACATCAGCCTCGTCAAAAGAGTCTGACTTAGCGAAACGGTGTAGGCCTTTTTTGGGAGCGTTTATCATTGTTGTAGAGAAAAAATGAAATATTCTCCAAAAACTATACAAAAACGACCCCAGATTGCAATCAGGGATTCCATCTTGATTTTTTTTTGGAAAACCATATACTTTAGTTACTTTACCTTATATTTCATCACTATGAAATTCGAGATAATCTTTGAAGATGATGGGACCTATGGCGCTGCCATCAAGATAGGCAACGAACATATTTTTACGGTAGGGAAAAATTATGATGATTTATGGAAAAATATAAAAGAGGCTGTGTCCTTGGCTTTTGATGACAAAAAGACGATGACGAAAAGCCATAAGCAATTAGCGAATTTTTTACACCTCAATGATAAGGTATATGCCTCTTAGGTATGAACAGGTTATGAGGATACTCAAGGATTTTGGATTTGTACTGGATCGTCAGATAGGAAGTCACAAAAGATATCAGAAATGAGAGCTCTGAGTGACGGTAGGATTTCATAAGGAATTTCCTCCCAAGACGGCAAAATCCATGATAAAAACTATCGCTGAGATAGTGGGAGTAGAAGTAAAATTACTTATAAAAAAATACAGTATTAAACGATAAAAGGTGGGCGAGTAAAAGCTCGCTTTTTTGTTTTCTATTCTTGTGGATGTTTTTATTTCTAGAAGATAAAAAACGCCCCCGATTGCAATCAGGAACGATATATTTCAATGATTTCCAAAAAAAGTCCTCCAAAATTTGACAAATCGAGGGGGGGGGAGTATACTTACGTATATGTAGTTTTACCTATAACCCTACACCCATGGCAAAGAAAGATCTAAAAAAGACTGAACATGCATCTGAAAGGCATGAGATAGCAGAAGATATCGTCGCTATCAGGAACTTGAAGTCTTTTTCACAAGAGAAGAAAGATGAACTTATCCAAGGCCTTCTCGATAAAAAAGAATTGACTCAAACGCCTGTAGAAAAGGCTTGTCCTTTTCCGCAACATGAAGGATATACAAAGCTTTGGAAAAAACTTAAAGATACACCTGAAATGCAAAAACAGATGAAAGAAAATATCAAAATCAGTGCAGACGGCAAGATAGAGATGATCAAAATGAAAAAGAAGTTCTCACTACTTACCGCAGAGCATAACGGTAAAGATATTTTCAAATGAGAGCATAAAGATCAATATGGAAAGAAGTGAATTGCTTGAGTGACCTATCTAACAGGTAGAGCCGCAGAAAAGGCTTGTAAAGAGCAGAATAAGAAACTTCTTAATGATAGAGCAGAAGTGGAAAAATTTATCAGTTATTTTCCTTGAGAATCTACAGAAGAGAAAATATTTAGTTTTGTCAACCTATTTGGCTTAGAAAAAGCCGGGTTTTGGATTCCAGGTAATAAGAGATGGAGCAATGTCGGTTCCGTCGGCTTCGCCAAATTGTCGAGAGTAAATGTAAGTGATTATGTATACGAAGCAAGATGGTATAATTATACTGCGCTCATATATCCGACCAGTCAGGAATACCCTTCGCCTTTTGTCGCTTGTGAGGACTGTGCCGCGTAGCGATTCGTCCCTTTTAGAATTCAGACAATTAAAAGTCAAAAATAGTATTTCTACCGAGAAAAAAATCGCAAGGCGATTTTTTTCTTTTTCCTATATGGAGATTGCTTCTTCGGATATTTCGGGGTTGTAATGACATTACTCATTACTAAACACTTCTTCCACTCCATCTTTCAAGCTATATCCATCCATAAATTCTTTCAGATGTGGCTTTTGCTTTATCAGTTTTTCTATACTCAAAATCAATGAGTCATAGTCTCATGACTTCGGATACACGTAGGTGATCGGATCCAAAAGCCCTGTAGGCCTGATGATCTGCTCGACGACTTTATCGGAAAGATTCAATTCATACTCAGCCGGCGTAGCGGACAGGAAGATAGATTTAGCATCTTTTTTATGTTTCTTGACCAACGTAAGCATCTGATTTTCTCCACGTGCAGCTTTCATATTTTTGTATTTGTTGTAGATCTCGATATGGGTATTTGAAACGTTCGCATCGAGGTCGAACGCTTGATCGGGCATGATGTTTTCGATATCGACCCGTCAGAGAATTCCTTCCAATTCCTCAAATCTCAGGGGTCTATGATCGATCGCTGAAGGTAGTCTGAATCCGTATTTTATCAAGTTCGTCTTTCTCGCTCTATCGCCGCTTGGCATTGCTCTTAGTTGCGGAATAGTCATATGCGATTCATCGATGATGAGGAGGAAATCATCCGGGAAAT
>CAZJMP010000108.1:0-2339 GCA_964547365.1 uncultured Candidatus Peribacteria bacterium
ATCTCGGGTCGTTTCGAGGCGAAAGCCGAGAAACCTACGCTTTATCCCTAGGATTTCTCCCTTCGGTCGAAATGAAAAAAAATCAGTCCGGAAAACCGGACCGATAGTATAAGATTTATACCTTGCTATTGATCGTGATGATTGCATTGACCATAGCAGCATCAGAAGAATCGTTTTTTTTGGAATCATCCCGCATACTCCCACCAATAAAATGATTGATAAGTAAGAGTATACATATTACGATTACTAGCGCCCCGAAAACGATTATGACATTCTCAGTCAGGACATAATATTCGTATCCTACCAAGGAGATAATCCAGCGGTCAAAATCCGAGTACAGCTCTATCGTATGCGGCATAACTATACCCATCATATACGAACTGCCGGGATTATAGGGCCTTGCACCTGCATCAGATGTTTCTTCTCCGCTGAGAGTTCCGGGATCAAAAGGCGCTTTCAACGTAACGTTCGCTATTCTCTTGATAGAGACTGAACCGTTCATAGATGATTGACAACAAGGCATGTCGTCACGGGTGCCGATGGCGCTATAATTACCACTAGTATCCACTGCAAACGTGATACATTCTCCGGTACCTTTGATTGGATTGCCTACAGGAACAGAATTCCCTTTCTTATCCTTCATATAGAGCTGATAGGAAATGCCCTTTTCCGAACCGCTAAGGGTAATATCCGGAAACTGCTTCGATAGATTGTGATTCTCTTTCAGATCAAACGCAGCAGGAGCAGAAACAACGACCCTAAAGGCTCCTGACTGGGCTTGTGTTGCATTCACCATTCCGGCAATAAGCGCAACGAACACAATGATTTTTTTCATAATCAGATTTTATTTAGTTTGTTTTATTTACTTTATTATACATCTTATATATATTTTATATTAAATGTCAAGCTTTTTTTACTCCATCCCTATCCCTTCCTCTAAAATAAAGGAAGGGCAAAAGTCCCTCTATTTTAGAGGGATCTAGGGAGTAATTTTTTAATAATGATAACTCTTTCCCTGCTCTATCGTTGAAATCCTATATAATTGTTCCAACAAGGTCACTTTTGCCAGACCGTGCGGCAGCGTAATAGCGCCAAAAGAAATTTTACTCTCTATATGTTTACTTAATTCTGGTTCGTTCAAGCCATACGGTCCGCCGATAATGAATACCACATCTTTGTTTATGAACTGTTTATGAAGTTCCATTGTCGTCAACTGTTTCCCTTCTTTGGACAATAAAATTTTTTTATATGCTGAAAATTTTCCTAGCTTAGCGATGATATTCTCCGTATCGGCTTGGATCATCTGCTCGGTATTCCCTTTCCTCGAAGGGGTAATATTCTCTATCTTTACGGATTTACCTAAACGCTTCGTATACTCCTCGACGACAGCATTCCAGTGTTTATCGCTATCGGAGATACTTAGGATAACAAACATCGTCGTCGAAATTTAGAATTTAAAATTTAGAGACCAGATTGAATTTAGAATTTAGAATTTTTCGTTTCTAAATTTAGATGTTTCTAAATTTATTCCCCTTCTAAATTGTAAATTAATATTGGATGTATCTCGGTTCTAATCACTCATATGGACTCAATATTTTCAAGACATCACCTTTTTGGATACCTCTGTTTTCAAATTCATCGAGCAATCACTTGCTACTCATCTGTTTTCGAAACCACGCCTCGGCCTCATCATTTCCTCGTGGCAACTGCCGTACAAGCTTTGCTATCTCTTCATTATAGATTTCCCATACATTGATATATTCTGCATCTGTGGCAGTTATATATTCATGTTCTACCAAGAATTCCTTTTCCGTTTCGCTGATATTAGTGATAGAGTCTTTTTTCTTTTTTATTTCTCTGTGCTGGATATTCTCGAAATGATAGACTTCCTGAGTATCTGTTTTTTTGAGCATCTCTACCACATGATTCAATCGTTCATCAACGCCGAAATGAGTCGCTGCAGAGATAGTGAAAGTATGCTGCATCAGGAGGCTTTTCGTGATCTTGGTTCAGATCTTGTTCTTTTTGAAAAATGCAAGAATCTCCTTCCAGAGTTGTTCCTGATATTCCTTCAAAATATCCTGATCATTGACCAAATCATATTTATTGATGAGGAACATCATCCTTTTTTCTATCACAAGATTTCCTTCTTCGTAGGCATAGAACGTAATGAAACCGTCATCTTCTCTGATCTGCACTTCGAGGTATTTATCTTCACCTCAGAGTTTGTTGTTCGCGTATGCAACAATCTCTTCCAGCAATTCTGGGATTTCTGTAATCCCCTGATCATACCTAGAGATATCCGCCATCAAACAAAATACTCTCGCTTTGAGCACATG
>CAZJMP010000109.1:0-2329 GCA_964547365.1 uncultured Candidatus Peribacteria bacterium
GAAGCGAAAAAGTTTGCGTACAATATGGGAGACAAAAAATGCTTTGAGCCGAAACAAAATAATTTTTGCAAATACTGTGAGTACTATTCGCTGTGTCCGCTCTTCGCACATCTGAAGTTTGACGATGAAGTAGTCGGCGGAGAATTGGGAGAAAAAACGGTCAAGGGATTGGTCGATGAGTACGTCGAATTGAGCAAACAGGAATCCCAGGCAAAACGTGACAAAGATCTGATAAAAGCATTGTTGGTAGAATATATAGAAGAACATGATCTTTTGAAGTTATTTGGAAATACGGGAAAAATCTCTGCGAGCAAAACTGAAAACATCAGTGTCGAAGACAAAGAGAAAGTGAAAGAAATTTTGAACGAATTGGGATTACTAAACGAAGCGATGGAGCTCGACAGATTCAAGTTACAGAGATTAGTCAAAGAGAATAAATTGTCTCTTGATCAGCTCGGCGACGCTGCCGTGAAGTCCGTAAGTCGAACCTTGAGAGGGACAGCAAATAAGGAATAAATAGTTGCAAATTACCGACGAAAAAGTACTATAGATTGCAGTATTTTTTGTATTCACGAAACAAAATACGATATGTCAAAAACATTTTCTTATATAGTCAGATCTATACGCGCCACGCCATTTTATGGAAGGACTCTTGCAGTGCTCTCATTTTTTTTTCTTTTGGTGAAACAGATAGTCTTGATCGCATCTTATGGCAAAATATTCGAGTGAGTGAACTCATCCCAAATCGTTGCACACTATCTCGGATATTTCATCAGCGATTTCGTCGTCTGTCTCGTCATCCTCTGACTGGTAGCCATCAACCTTTTGATCAATAGAAATTTCATCAAGCTTATCATCAATATCATTATAAGCTGAATATTTTTGCTCTTCGTCCTCGATATCTTCACGATGTCTTTCTTCCAAAGTAGGATATCGCTTTTGGACATCAAACAATTCCTCGCCCCTTCATTGAATGATTTTTTCTGACTCTTGATCACCAGCATCTTTATGCTCTGCATCGTCGGCATGATAGCATTCTTCATTGTCCAGAGCCCGAAATTCAAGAAAAGACAGAAAACGATTCTATGATCATATTTCATCGTCTTTGCGCTCGGATGTATCTGAGTGGGTATCTACGCACCTGGCGGATTGAGCTCTATCCCTGACAACATCCTCTCTATCAATGTCTCAGCCATCAGAGATCAATTCTCGGAAATCAGCGAAGAAAGCATCCCCGATACGTATGAGAAATTCTTCAGCAGAAAGAAATGATCAGATCATCAACCAAACGTCATCGTCGTCTTTGCGGAATCATTGTCACCGATAGATTCTCTCAGCGTAGGAAAAAAATATGACAATTTGCCGTATTTCGATCGCATCCAACAGCAAGGCGTCACCTTTACGAATTTCATCAACAACGGATGCACCTCAGATACCGCGCATATCGGACTGCTCATGGGTATCGAGCCGATCAAGCTTTTCTGATATAGCGTGGGAGCATATTCAGGATTCAAGAATTTTACGGAAAGCCTTCCGCTCTTTTTCAAGAAACAAGGCTACACCTCTACATTTCTCAGTGCCGTAGATATCGATTTCCTTGGACAGAAAGAGTTCATCTCTTCGGTGGGATTCGATACCATCATCGGAAAGGAAGCGTTTGAACAACAAAAAAAATATGTCTTTGATGCCGCCCCGGATCACATCCTCTACAATAAAACCCTAGAAACGATACAGCAGCAGACAGGCGCATATTTCGTCGTCCTACAAAGCATATCGTTTCACAAACCGTACAATACTCCTTACGGCAAGACCGAAAAAGCAGCACTTAGATACGCAGACAAAAGCCTCTATTATTTCTATCTGCAATTGAAAAAATCCTGATTCTTCAAGAACGGTATCCTCGCTATCGTGACCGATCACAGGAAAATGGAAACGATCGAGAAAGGCGAACAAGACGCACTTGGAGAATATCGATATGCAAAAGGCCTCGCCACTATCGTCGGTACGGGCATTGCTCCAGGAAGCGTAAACAACAACATTATCCAACACACAGATATATTCTACAGCCTCAAGCAACTCACGAGCAAATGACTCGTCATGGTCTCAAAAATATTCAACGATACATTCTCCAACATCAAAAAAAGAGATCGATGATTGGTCTACTGTCGCTACTTCCAAAAAGACAATAAATATACTATTGTACAATGAACAGGCGGTGTGGCATTCAATGAACTTGATGAGATTCCCAACAAATATCGCTTTGTCCAGAAATACATCACTTCCTATATCGCCTTCCAGCAATGATCCTGAGCAACGGGAAAAGACGGCA
>CAZJMP010000110.1:0-2292 GCA_964547365.1 uncultured Candidatus Peribacteria bacterium
CAACAGTACCAATCCTTCCAAAAAGCTAGATAGAAAATTCGTATTCACTCTCAGATATTCATCCACATGCGAATAGATATGAAACAATCATAGCTGGTTGAGCAGAGAGAAGAATGGATACCCGAATTTTCCTAACACATCTGAAGCGACGATACCATATAATTCCTGATTGAGATAATTCCCTATCCTTCCGATCATGATGCCAAAAGGCAAGATTGCAAGAATCAGATCTCAGAGCAGAAGCAATTCTTTTCATCAAAGTTTTTTTCTCCGCATCAAGATAAGTATCGCTATCGTCACTCAAAATATTCCTCCGATAAATGACATCCCTCATTTCCAGACTTGGAATATCTCTACAGGATGTTGGAGATAATGTTGAAAATCGTAAATAATCACATGTCCGAGCCTACCTCCAATCAATACACCGAAGAATATGCAAAGCATGAGATCATCCAGATGCTTTTCCAGGAATGCCTGTAGACGTGGAAGATCCTTTCAGAATATATTTTTTTTGGTGATCCGCATCAGAAAAAGATATCCCGCCAAAAACGCAATGAAATAGAAGATACCGTATCGATAGATATCTATGGAACCGATGGAAAATGCGATCATGACTCTTGAAAATTGATAAAAGCTCCGCTAACGCTTCGCGATAAATAATTGATAAACGCTTTATGATAAATTTATCTTTTTATCGAACAAAGTCCATTTATCATTTTATCAGGCGTAGCCTATTTATCGAACGAAGTTCTTTTATCATTTTATCAATAGGTATAATGAAATCAAGATATTGAAAATTTGACAAGAATGATTAGTATTTTGATCAAATCAAAAACAAAATGCCTATGGAATATGTATTTTACGCATTTGTACTATCAGCTATAGCCACCATACGCTCTGGAATGGTAATATCAAAATCCTCTCTTGCAAATACGCAGGAAATCTTGTATCTTTCCTTCGGAGGTATTGCAACCATTTGCTGGACCATACTCTTGGGATATGGAGTGATATGTGCGATCCAATGGTTCTGTGGGCTATACAACACTTTTTTCTAGTACGTATCAGTACGAAAGCTTCCGGGTACCCACCGGAAGTTTTTTTCAAAACAAAAAAAAAATCGCCCATACAGACGAATTTTTAGCGTTTCATAGTAAAAAATTAGGCAGGAGATTTGGCAGCTGCCGCTTCTTTTGCTATCTTCTTGTATTCTTCGATAAGCCCGGCCTGAATCTTGGATTTCATCAAATCTGTCGGAATCCCTGCGTTAGGATTGAAACAAAAACTGACTTTCATCTCGCAGGTCTTGGCATCGAATTCTGTGATCAACACTTGGGTATATTCCTTGTAGATAACGAAGTCATAGCTATTGACCTTTTGCAATGTCAGATCAAGCACTTTCTCGATATCCATCGACATATCTATCTTGAGATTGATTTCTAGTTTCAATACGTTTTCTAGGCTATAGGTCTTGATGACGGATCTGACGAATTTGGAATTTGGGATCACTACCCTTTTGAAGTCAAAGGTCCTGAGAATGGTATTTTTCATATCGATCTGTTCGATCTTTCCGGTCATCTCTCCGCCTAATTTTACGGTAACGATACTTCCTGGCTGATATTCTTTGGTCGTGTAGATCATGATACCAGAGATAAGATTAGTCAATGTTGTCCTGAACGCGAATCCTACACCGATAGAGATACCTCAGAGAATAAGCCCTACTTGCAGACCTACGATACTGAAACCGATAAATAGTGAAAATACAAGCAGCACATAGAAGATAATATCTCCGATCAATGCTGACACATTTTCGATATCTTTGTGTCCTTTCGTCAGAAAGTTCTTGGTGATTTTATTTTTGAGATACATAGCAAGGATTTTGGACAATGACATCAAGATCAAGCTCAGAATAATCGCCAAAATGACGGAAACTATCTTCGCGACAAAAGGATAATTATAGATCCTCATGATAAAGTCTCGAAAGCTTTCCGTTGCTTTTCCTGCTGCCTGTCCTAAAGTATTCATGTACCAATTTTTCTATGGAATAAATGATACAGTGTAATTATACCCCTAAAGAGAAAAAAATGCAAATTTCCCTGGTGGGAAATTTATCCATAATTCAACCAAATTCATTGAAATATACTTTCCCTTTACAGGACAAGTGGAGGATTATGTACAAATTTTACCATTTATACGTCATTCCCTTGAAAAAGGGAATCCAGCCTGCCTGCGGCAGACAGGTTTGCTTTGTATGGATTCCCGCTTTCGCGGGAATGACGTCAATACGAGAAGAAT
>CAZJMP010000111.1:0-2226 GCA_964547365.1 uncultured Candidatus Peribacteria bacterium
CCTGCACCGCTCAGCCCTGCCTTGGGGCAGGTCTTCGCTCGAACGGTCGCTAGGCCGCTCCCTTTGGGCAGTGCAACCTCCGCCAGTCTCAGTTCGCAGGCTTCAGCCTTCGGCTTCCGTTTCCTGCTCTCTGTGCCTGTCTTTTCCCCTCTCTCACCCGCTCCCCCGCCTCCCCGCCTGAATCCAGATTGCCGCCCCGTCTCTTTCGACAAGGCTCTGTTAAAGCATTCCACGCTTTAATTGAGCCAGCCGAAGAACCGGGGCACTTAGTTTATATTCTCCGGGCTCTTTTCCAGTTTATTCAAAAAATGGCCGGCCGAAAAAAGAAACACAATTTTGCTTGAGAGCCCTTCGAATGTTTCCGCGCTTCCGCGCAGGGAACTCCGCCGGAATACTTAACATTCCCGAAGTATTTTCCGGGTTAAAATAGGAAAGAAAATAAGGAGCTTAATTCTTGTCCGCAGCGGACAAGTTTTAATTGTTTTTATTTGGGATTTATGTAAAATGCCTGTCATGACAGAAAAAAACTTGCCGGACACTTCATACAATATGCTTCTGGAAAAGATAAAGCTGGAAATTTCAGAAGGTCTTACACGTGTTCACAATGCCTTTGACAGGGAAAAGGTCATTACCTACTGGAAAATAGGGCAGTCAATCCACAAACATTTTCTTGAAAACAAGATTCAGGCGGATTTTGGCAAACGCATATTCAAAAATCTTTCAAAAGACCTGAACATTTCTGAATCCGTTCTCTACAAAGTGACTCAATTTTACAAGGCATATCCAAAGTTTGAACCTTCTCTGAATTTGAAATGGGCGCATTACAGGATATTGTCCGGTGTAAAAGACGTGGACAAAAGGATTGAGCTTGAGGATGCAGCAGCACTTCAGAACCTTTCCATTCGTGAACTTGAATTACTTGCAAGAGAAGATGAAGGAACCGGGGAGGACGAAGAACCGGAAGAACCAGTTGTTCCCAACCCCAAACCAAAACCTCCAGTTATTGTTTCGCCTCCGGCGAAACTCCGGGCAGTAAAAGGCAAGCTCTTCACCTACGGTATTTACAAGCCGGAATTTTCAGACAAGTACTTTATTGACCTTGGATTCTACATTTCCCAGGAATGCGATATTGAAAAACCCAAAGGGTATTTCATCCAAAGCATGAAAACAGAATCCGGGTATGACGTCCAACCCGCAGAAGCCACCAAGAAAGACCTGTACACCTACAAAGCCTATGTTTTAAAGGTAATAGACGGCGACACCATGTGGATTAACATAGACCTTGGCTTCAAGACCTGGATTTACCATAAAACAAGATTCAGGGGTATTGCAGCCGAGGAATTGGGAACAGAAAAAGCGGATAAAGCCTTCCAGTACATTAAGACAGTTTTAAAGGGAGTTAGCTTTATTGTCGTCAAAAGTCACGGCAGGGACAAATTCGAGCGATTTCTAATGGATATATATTATAAGCCAGGGGAAGAAGATCCTCAAAAGGTTTATGCAGAAGGAAACTTCCTGAACCAGGAATTGCTTAATAAAAACCTTGCGGTTTTATACCAGGGTTAGTATGTTCTATATAACAAACTTTTATGATATGAATTATTAATATATTCCTTATATTTAATGGTGTTTACAGTTATAATATTTATTTAAATTCGTTATATAGAACTATATGGAATCACAACAAAGAATCAGATTAAAGATTGCCCATAAAATTCTGAAATACAGGAAAGACAAATCCTGGTCAGTGGATGTCCTGGCAGAAAAAGCAGGTTTAAGCAAAAGTTCTATGAATTACATTGAACGTGGAATCACTGATCCGAAGCTTTCATCTCTGGTAAGTATCAGCAAAGCCCTTGGAATATCCCTGGAAGAATTAATAAGGATTGATTGACTTTCTACCTCTGCCCCTTTTCAACAAAAGGTGCATACCTCCAAAACTTCAATAAAAGACAATGTTGTTTCGGCACTGGCAGTCAGCCTGCAAAGCCACGCTGACTTTTCCGCTGCTTCGCAGCTCCCGTGCCGTCTGTCTGTCCGCTCTGGGAAAAACCCCCCTTGGGGTGCTTCGCCCAAGCGCGGGATGCAGGAAGCATCCCGCTAAGCCCGGTTTTCCCAGACCCTTTCCCCCTAAACTTTCCCCAGCACCCGGTTCTTGAAAGTGCAACCTTTATTTCTCTCTTTAACTGCTCTTGGTTCTTTCTTTTAAACGTTGGCTTCGCCAAC
>CAZJMP010000112.1:0-2198 GCA_964547365.1 uncultured Candidatus Peribacteria bacterium
AAAATGAAAAAAATCTGACAGCTATCGACGACTACCTCGCAACAAAGATACCAGACTATCAAGATCTCCTTGATGATATCGTAACCGATATGGTCAGCGACGAGATGATAGAGTCAGAATAAAAAAAGCATTTATTAGATAATTTTAGAAGATGGTAAATCCATTCTGAAGAAAAGAGATACAAGAACTGGCAGAACATGTCAGAAAAAACGATCTAGATGCTCTAAAACAGGTAGTTCCAGAAACCTTGCTCAATCTCGATCAAGCACTAAACTACAGGTTTATAGTAGATGGAACTTTTATTAAAATGATGGAAGAAATCAGAGATGGTTTAGATATTCAAAAAAAAATAAACATCATTAAAAAAGAGTTAGAAAACGACACGGTTGTTAAATGAGTAAAATTATGATTAAAAGATCAAGAAATAGATTGTAAAAAAGAAATAGAAGATCTTAAAATCAAAAAAAAAGCAGCAGAATTAAAAAAAGAGCAAAAGACAAAACAAAAAAATAGATTAACAAAACAAGACGCGAGTCAAAAGGCAGATCTACAGGACGAAATAGATGCTCTAGACACAGAAATAAATGAGTATAAAGAAAATATAAAAAGATTAGAAGACAAAACAAAAGAAATAATAGAAAAAATAGAAAAAAAAGAATTAGAAAAAAAAGAATTAGAAGAATTTTGGAAAACATACAAAAACATAATAGGAACAAGCAAATCTGGAGGAACAAGAAAAAAACTAAATAAAATAATAGAAATATGAAATGAATATAAAATAGATGAACTTATAAAACGCGAAAATCAAGGCATAGGAGAACCTACAACAAAAAAAGAGATACTATTGGACACTATTTTTGTAAAAACACCTGGGAAATACCCAGGATTTCCGACGTATACGATATGCAATAGCCAGACAGGAGAAACAATCAAAAACACGTGAGGAGAACTAGAGGTTACGACAGATGACGGGCAGACAATCAAAGTCAAAGGGATAAAGATCAGTGGAAACAAGGTAGAATTGGAAAATATACAAGTAGATCCGATGACAGGAGTAGATTTTCCTATCAATCTACGTTTAGCAATCAGAGGAAGAACACAAGAACAAGATACGGGAATGAATATGGATCATTTCAAAAATCTCGACATCACCATAAACCAGCCTAAACTCAAGGACAAAGATAAGATAATCAAAAACATCAACGAAGCAGGAGAATGAGAAACCATAGAAAACGCAATGAAAGCAAGATATGACAATGAGATCTTTAAATTGGAAAGAGAGGCGATATTCAGAGCATTAGAAAAAGATGATGGTCCAAAGCTCAAAAAACTGACGGAAGAACAAAAAGAAGGCCTATATCAAAGCATAAGGAAGATTTACAGGGGAACATGAGGAGGAACTTCCATGCCGCCAACACGGGCAAGCAAAGTTTCAGAAGGAGAAGTGAACAAATACGAAGATTTCGTAAAACGAATCACCGATGACAAACACGAATCCAACAAGCCTGAATATATAAAAGACGCCAATGCATATAGGAATTATATCCTCAACAATCTCGAAGAACAGATAAAAAAATTCTTCGAAAAGAAATTTGACGATGTATTTAGCAAGGATACAGACGCTAATAACTTTTTGAAAGCGCATTTGACAGCATATCTTACAGATATAGAGAAACAGAAATTAGACAACGATACACACAAAGACATCCTCGGCGACATCGATGATACCGATAGGATGGAGAATAGAAGAAGACATGCAATAGATATCGGAGGACGCACCTATGGAATAGGACGCAGGGATGTAAATTATCTGAGATTCTTTGCAGGAAAAGATTCTAATGTAGAAATCAAGGATCAGACCGTCAACATCACCACCAACAATAGACCGGAAGATCTTAATAATGAAGAACCGGTGAAATACGATATGAATATGGAAATTTCAGGAAAACAGCAAATTCTCGTTAATATTAAGATAGGAAAACAAAAAGAGATCAAACTCAAAGCTGGAGATCCAGCATCCATCGTGAAGACGATATTACAATGCGAAGCGATTCAACACGGCAAAGTAAGAGCACATATAGTATACAATGTCATGAAGTGATTTATTCAATCGGCCAAAAAGAAAGATCTCTCACTCACCTACCGCGATCCAGGAACGGGAGATATGATGGTCATCAAGATGGATGGAGACAATATCG
>CAZJMP010000113.1:0-2189 GCA_964547365.1 uncultured Candidatus Peribacteria bacterium
GATTGCCGTTGCCAGAGATACACTGGTTGGAAAGGATAAAATTAGGCTTCAAATTTAAATAGTTCGCTTTATTGCTTAATTATATACATTATGGCTGATCTAAAAATATGGGAAGAAAAGATGAAAGAAAAAAGGAGAAATACGCCTTGGAGAGACTTTGTAAAAGAGATCTGTAGCTGGACTACTATTGTGCTTCGCAAAATCGATGGAAAGATATCGAACATACCGCAATCATGAAGAATAAGTCCAAAGAGAGTTTCTACAGAAAACTTTATGAGCGAAAACAATACATCGTTTGGATTGGAATATGATTTCTTCAAAGATTTTTTTCATAATTGCCACGTATTGTATAATATAGCGCCTATGCCCTATATCCTACAAATGGGAGGTTGTGAAAATGCAGACTATAACGATAATGTAGTTTGAATAAAAAACGCCTATCTTACTTTTCATTCTGGATTTTGTGAAAATGCGCTGTATTCTATACAAACAAAAGAAAATTCCAATAATGTGCTAAACAGTATGATGGTACGAGCGAATTCCGAAAATGTGTATATGTCCACAGGAGTAATAACGGGCTACAATATTTTTTATTCCAAATATATTAAGAACTGCTCAGATATACGATGCAGTGACAATTTGCTTGATTGCCAAGAGTGTCTATTCTGTTCTCATCTAGAAAGAAAAAAATATCACATCAACAACAAAGAATATCCTCGTGAAGAATATCAAAAACTCAAAAAACAACTCCTGCAGGATAAAGAATCATTTTTGCGTTTTTATCAAAACCTAAAAGAAAATGGCGAAAATTTAGGATCAACAGAAGTGAATAATTCTAGGTTTGCTTTAGATTGCACAAATATTTCCAATGCTCAATACTGTTTGCGCATCACTAATGGGAGAAATTTAATTTTATTCGGTTCTCACGAAGACAATCAAGATGAATACGATCAATTTTCGGGTGGATCGAGATGATGAAGAGATCTTTATGGGGGGCGAATGGTTGGTGCTTGATCTCAGAATGTCTATTGTTCTTATACTATAGTATCGTCCATGAATATGTATTATTGTTTTGGCTGTATGAGTTGTTCTTATTGCCTAGGTTGTGTCGGACTCAAAAACAAATCATTTTGCATCCTCAACAAAGAATATTCCAAAGAAGAACGATTTGAAAAAGCGAACGAGATCTTCGCACAAATGGATAAAGACTGAATATTGTGAAAGTTTTTCCCATGATGGATGAACCCATTTTATTTCAACGACACATTTGCATATCTGATTGATGACTCTTTCACCGAAGAAGAAGTCGCTGCTGAAGGATATCTCTGGAGAGATGAAGAGATTAAGGTTGATGTCCCATCTGGAGCAGAAGTGATCACTACACAACAACTCAATGACTACCAATGATTCGATGTAGAATGAAATCGAAAAATCAATCCTGAAATACTCAAAAAGGTAATCAAAGACGAGAAAGGAAATTTTTACAGAATCGTTCCGATGGAGTTGGAATTTCTCCAAAAACACGAATTGCCATTACCAGAGATACACTGGTTGGAAAGGATGAAATTAGGTTTCAAATTTAAATAAAAATATTTTTACAGTGTAATAAGATTATTATATGACTACCCGAAAAGAGATTGCAGATATTATTTTCCCTGACGTAACGGAAACCATACAAGATTTAGAAAAAAAATATCCGCCGAGATCCAATCCTATATGCTCGCGTTTTGCACCGAGCCCGACAGGTTTTTTGCATATCGGTGGAATCTATTCCGCATTTGTTTCATGGAAATACGCAAAGCAGAATTGAGGAACATTTATTCTGAGAATAGAAGATACAGATCAGAAGAGAGAAATAGAAGGAACGGTAGACTTGATTATCGATGGTATGAAGACTTTCGGTATCCAGATTGATGAGTGACCTATCGGAGAAAATAATTCAGACATTGGGAATTACGCGCCATATACGCAATCTCAGAGAAAATCGATCTATCAGGTATTTACAAAATATTTACTCGAACAGGGGCTTGCTTATCCATGCCGGATGACTCCGGAAGAATTGGAATCTATCCGTGATCAACAAACCAAGACTAAGGTAACTCCAGGTATTTACGGCAATTATTCTGTGCGAAGGAATAAAAGTCCGGAAGAAATTCTTGAGAAAATTCAGACAGATAAAAATTTTGTTA
>CAZJMP010000114.1:0-2182 GCA_964547365.1 uncultured Candidatus Peribacteria bacterium
TATATGCATCTCTATCACATAGCATCGCTGATCAAGTTAGTACTTGGTGCCGGCATTATGCTGATTACCTATACTTCCATAAATGTGTATGAGGATCCGGTAATAGGAATAGGACTCGGTATCCTATGACTATTCATCGCTTCGCGATGAGCAAGCTTTTATATGTTTCTCGGTATCCAGAAGCGGTTCCGTGATCTCTCCCAAATGCGCCTTATCAAAGATAGCTATAAACTCTCATTATTGTTCTGAATATTTGTCTTGATCAATGCATTGTTTTTGCTCTTATGATATCGAAGTAAATTTTTATGATTGATACTTTTGGTAGGATTCATCATCCTCCAGGTGGTTTTATTCTCTGAGCAGAAAAAGACGACTAATGAATTCCCAGAGATCTAAAATAGATAAAATCATCGAAAAGCTCAAGACCGTCTACGATCCTGAGTTTCCGATGGTTGATATGTATACCTTGTGACTTATCTACAAGGTAGATGTTGATGAAACCAAAAAAATAGTACATATCCTGATGACATTCACGACGCCATTCTGCCCTATGACAGAGATGATCCAAGAGATGATAAAGAATGCTGTCCTGGAAGTCGTCCCTGATTTCTCCGTAGAGATAGCAGTCACCTTCGAACCGCCTCGGAATCAATCGATGATAAAAGACAAGGACCTACAAAGAATGTTTGAATAGAAAAAACCTGGTGATTGCATTCCAGGTTTTTTTTGTTGTTTATCTGCCTCATCACATTTTCAACTCACTGACTTCATCGCTTGTAGAATCTTTTCTCTGCTCAATAAAGGTTTTGAGCTTATCTACTCACTTGCTATACGTTTCTGTAGCTATCAATTCATGATCATCATTCCATTCGGTGAAGACAGATGTTCGTTGATTGAAGAACGTATCGAGAAGATGTTCAGAAAATATTTTTTTCTTTATCTGTTCATAGATTTCATCGTATCTCTTTTTGAATGTAGAATCGGCGAGTAAGCGATCTTTGAGATCATTGGTCCTGTTCTCTCACATGCCTCATCACATGTTTCACATGTCTTCAGGCCTTACGTCATTTCCGTTCATTCCTGGGGGCATCGGTCTCTCGCCTGATCCCATCCTCTCCATGAATTTTTTCATATCGCCTGTCGTCATCCCTGGAGGCAGCTGTCATCAACCAGGGAATTGCATTCCGCTTCCCATCATTCATCCCATGTCTCCTCCTCACATGCCTCAGAAAGCGAGATTCTGGTCTCGGGTCAGCATATAGAATTTCTGTTCCGCTTTGTAATAGTACAGATAATAGTTGTTTCCAGCTCCGCCAAATGAGTCGTTATTTGCTAGGAAAGTATCGATGGCCAGGATATGAAGCACAGAATCTACATCGATATATTCGTCGATATGCTCAGCAAAATTTCCCGTGCTCGATTCTGTGACGAACTTGAGCATACGGATAAGTTGAGCGGAATCGTCATCGTTTTCATTGGTCGCTTGTTCAAAGATGCTTGTGTAGAGCGTTGGATCATCGCCCAAATACGTAAAACTCGAGAAACTATCTACCTTGAATAATATTCCATCGTCTCAGCTAAAATATCTGTTGAGATAGATTCCGTCATCCACGACTTCACTGATGATATAGAGGTTCGGATCTTTTCCGTCGATCTGGATCTGTCCATACGAAGTCTCTGGTGCGGGTTGTTCCATACTCTGATATACCGTATAGGCTGCAGGTTCAGCGAGTAGGGTGGTGTCACTAAATCATGCTTTACGAAGCGCTATTTGTGTATGTCATTGATAAGTTTGTCCATCGATATATTTATCGAATCTGATGAGTAAGGGAAGGTAATCAAGATTGTTGTCTCATGAAGCTCATCCATATCATCAGATCATCTGCCTGATTTCTTCCTGCATTCAGCTCGTTATTCCAGGAGGCAATAACTCTCAAGAAAAGTTTTCCATGTTTCCATTTTTTCATGTTTCCATCTTTCCATTTTTATTTCAATTTCCTCTTATTCCTGTAGCTTGCATGAGCGAGGAATTCCCTTTGAGTCTGACTCACACATTTTCTATCGTCACCCCATCGATGACGATATCGACTTTGTAATAATCTTTTTCTTTGACTTCTGTATAGGTATCAAGCATATTTTGATAATCTCAGGAGGTCATCATGAGCTTGATGCTATGCATTTT
>CAZJMP010000115.1:0-2175 GCA_964547365.1 uncultured Candidatus Peribacteria bacterium
CATTATTTTTTTTGCTGTTGGCATTACTATTTTGAGTGTCTGCAGCTTTATTTTCTTTATCTTTAATGCTCTTTTTTACTTCACCTAAAGATAAGTCAGACAGCTGCTCAGCATTTTTCTCGGTATCCCCACCATAAATTTCTGTGTACTCCCGTATGGCTTTTGCCCTTCCGATTGAAATTCCAAGTTCATTTGATATAGTCATATCGTTTTCATTGGCTTGTATTTTTGCAATAATGGTATTTTTGTAAACCTGTTTACCAGGCTGACAATTGATGTACTCCAAAATACCTCCTCTATTGGTTGTAATGGTTTTTATACTATCGGCAATAACCGTTCCATACAGAGCTTTTTGAGATATAGGAGTATTTCCCACAATGTACGAACTTGTAAATCATTGAACGCTTCAGCTAGAAACAATAGCATCTTCTACTTGTTTCCCACATCACGAAAGGAGAAAAAGAATAAGAGAAATAACTAATATACTAGATAATTTTTTCATAACAACACATCTATAAAATAAAATATTTTTTATCAATTTATCGACCGAAGGTCTTTTATCATTTTATCGCGAAGCTTTTATAGCGACCAACGGGAGCTTTTATCATTTCATTTCTGCATGAATATATTGGAGAAACTTCGGAACATCGTCCGACTTGATCATCCCTATTGCCATATCTCATTTGGAAATAATCATCAAATCATCACCTGGTTTGATATTGAGAAGATCTCTTACATCTTTGGGGATAACTATCTGAGATTTTGGTCAAACCGTAACCTTACCATGCATTTTAACCGTTAGATCACAAGAAGTCATATTATATATATATTTAGTAATAAAAGTTGGAAAAGTTTTACTAAAACTAATTATTTACAATACAAAGTCAATACAATATATTTTCAATAAACAAAAAAGACAGCGCAAGCTGTCCCTTTGTGATATAATAATATACTATTATTTGGTTTTTATAAAACTTGATAATGGTATAGTAACATACAGTACATTGTTCCTTTTTGCTATTTCTCAAAAAAATATATCATTACTTGTTCATGTGGTTCATTTTTGGGTACCTATAGCTATCTTTTTGGCCCCATTCTTTTGTACAAAGACATAGAAATTTATACCATCCCAACGAGATCGTCAAATATAACGTTTGACAAGTTCTGATGTTATTTTTTCCTTATCTTTTTTATTTTCTTTGTCGATAACAATATCTTCCTTAATGTGAATTACAAAAAAATCTTGGACTTGTTTGGTGAGATAGTTTTCTAGATGTAAATATATTTCCTCATGATTATATTGTCCATTTGGCAAAAAATTCATATATGAAACCACCTTACTCTCTTTTGAGTCTAATATTTCTCATTTGTTATCTATGATTTCCTGCTGCTTCTTTTTTTTATCAACAAACTCTATACTCATCAAATTAGCATAGAGATACTCATTAGCAGAGACATCTGAAGGAATATTTTTGTATTGATTTTCTACATCATCTAGAATATTGTTTACTATATTTTGATTGTTATTATTATATATTTTTAGAACATCAGAAATTTGCTGATGAGTAAAAAAATATATATCACGAAGTTTTTGCTCTATATCGCCCCACTCTCTTTCTCATTCTTGATTTTTTTCTATATACATCATATACTATATATTATATAAAAACTATACATACATAATTTGCTGAGCTATTTTTTGAAGTTCCTCGATAGTAAAGTTTTGAATTTTTGTTTCTCGTCGATCATTCATTTTCAAATTATCGTTTGGATAACGTGGTACAAGATGTAAATGAAAATGAAAAACACTTTGCTCTGCATCTTTACCGGAAGCATTGATAAGATTTACTCATGTTGCACCTAACTTATTTTTGAATATATCTGCCATATTTTTTGCCGTACGTGCTATTTTCTGCAATATTTTTTCATCTATATCAAATATATCCTGATAATGATTTTTGGGCACTATTAAACAATGTCCTTTTCTTAATGGATGGATATCCAAAAAAATAAAAACATCATCATCTTCCCATATTTTTATACCTGGAATTTCTCCAGCGACTATCTTGCAAAATATACAATCCGACATAATAATGGTGATAAATTGATAAAAGACCTTCGGTCGATAAATTGATAAATGACCTTTGGTCGATAAATTGATAAATGACCTTTGGT
>CAZJMP010000116.1:0-1097 GCA_964547365.1 uncultured Candidatus Peribacteria bacterium
TTTGCTGGTAATTTTGAAATTAAAAAATGTTCTGGTAATGGAGTTGATTGTAATACAATTATTTCTGGCACAACTACAAACATAGGGCTTAAGAGAATTGCTTTTAAGCCAACAACTAATTTTGTTGCTAATACTTGGTATCAAGCTACTATTAAGACTGGAGTTAAATCTCTTGGTACTGGTAAGAATTTAAAAAATGCTTATACTTGGTCATTTAAAACTAGAGCCGCAGGTGAATGTCAGATTGATATTTTAAATGTATTTCCATCTGAAGATACTATTAATTTAGGAGAAACTTCTGCTTTGTCTGCAAATCCATCTTCTTCTTTGGATAAGTGTGCTACTCTTTATTCTCCAGATGCTTATTATAATTGGTCTTCAGAAAATTTATCTACAGTAGTTGTTCAATCTGTTTCTGTTAATAAAGTTTTAAATACCGGAAGTGCTGTTGCTCTTGGTAAAGCTGAAACTATTGGAACAAAGGTAAATGTTCAATACAAAAATACATCAATTACTGATTATTCTAATATTATTGTTAAAGATTCAGGTTTTCCTATTGTAGTTAATTCTGCTGGTTGTGAAACTGATCATAGAAGTCCATCTCCTTATGCTGGTTTTACTGAAGCTTGTACTAATGAAATAGTAAAGGCTAGGTTTAATATTCCAATGAATATTTCTTCTTTTAATGGTAATATTGAAATTAGTAAATGTACTGGTAATGGTATTGGTTGTAGTACAAATGTTACCGGAGTTATATCTAGTATTGGAAACACTGTTATTGCATTTAGACCAACAACTAACTTTGTTGCTAATACTTGGTATCAAGTTACTGTTAAAACTGGGGTTAAGTCTCTTGGTACTAGTAAGAATTTAAAGGTTCCATTTTCTTGGTCATTTAAAACTAGAACTGCAGGTGAATGTCAAATTGATATTTTAAATGTATTTCCTACAGCTCAAGTTATGGATATAAATACAAATTCTAACTTAACATCTAATCCTTCTTCTTCTTTGGATAAGTGTGCTACTCTTTATTCTCCTGGTGCTTATTATAATTGGTCCTCAAAAGATTTGTCTAAAGTTACAATTAAATCAAGTTC
>CAZJMP010000116.1:1107-2166 GCA_964547365.1 uncultured Candidatus Peribacteria bacterium
CCTCTATCTAGCTGAACAGAAAGACTATCGGGCGTTACTATTAAATCAAGTTCTGTTGATACTAATTTAGGTACTGGTTTAGCTACTATTTTTGGTAAAGCAGAAACTCCATTAACTTTAGTAGAAGCTCAATATAAGAATACAGAAATTAAAGATACGTCTGATATTACGGTTATTGATTCAGGTTTTCCTGTTATAATTAACTCACCTGGATGTGAAACTGATTCTAGAAGTCCATCTCCATCAAATAATGCAGAAGGTGCGTGTACAAACATGTTGCCGGAAGTTAGATTTAATATTGATATGAATGTTAGTTCTTTTGCTGGTAATTTTGAAATTAAAAAATGTTCTAATAATGGAACTGATTGTAATATTAATGTTGCAGGCGTTGTTACTAATATAGGTCTTAGAAGAATGATATTTAAACCATCTACTAGTTTAGACGCTAATACTTGGTATCAAGCTACTATTAAGACCGGAGTTAAATCTCTTAGCGCTAGTAAAAATTTAAAAAATACATATACTTGGTCATTTAAAACTAGAGCGGAAGGTGATTGTAAGGTTGATATGATTAATGTTAATCCAACTAGTATGGATATAGATGTTAATTCTAATGGAAACTTGAATGCTAATGCTTCTTCTAGTGTTGATGTGTGTGCTTTTATATATGATGCAACTGCTGAATACAATTGGGTTTCTAAAAATATAAATACAGTTACTATTAAATCAACATCTTTAGATTCAATAACAAAAGCTGGACTTGCTACTATTTTTGGTAAGTCTGCTACTCCATTAAATAATCCTACTCAAGTGGAGGCACAATATAAAAAAACAAACATAAAGGACACATCTGATATTACTGTTAATGCTCATGGTATAGGATCTCCTTGTGCTAATTCTTTAGAATGTGCTTCTGGATTGTGTTGTAGTTCTGTTAATTTATGTACAAATGTTTATTCAACGTGTATTCCTAGAGTTCCAGAAATTGCTAGTTGTAGCGCTGAAAATAATATAGATTATGCAAATTATGTTTTAACGAACCCATCTCCTTATAAGAAC
>CAZJMP010000117.1:0-2112 GCA_964547365.1 uncultured Candidatus Peribacteria bacterium
GAACCTGATTGGCATTTATGATGGCAGTTGTCGGGTTATCTCTACCAGAATTTCTCATCCTCAAGAAAGTAATGAAAATGAAATTGCTTCTGATTTTCTTTGGAGTGGTAGGACTAGCGATGATGTTATTAGGATATTTCTTTAATATAGTATTGTAGCGGGGATAATCACCAATCGATTTATTTTTTATTATTGCAAAAAGGCGGATACTATCCGCCCCTATATTTTTGTATCTAAGACCTAAATTCTGTGACCTATTCCTTTTTCTGGTAAATAATCATCGGATTGAGATTTACAGGGAAATCTTCCAAATCAAAGACTTCTTTGAAACTATTATTTGCATGATTTATGGTAGAATCTATAGCACTGAATTCTTCATTACCGAAGATCGCTTGGATTTTTTTGAATCCATTGATCAAGATTGGTGCAGAGAACAATGCGATGTTTTTGACTATATACAAGAGGAATTGTAAGTCGGCGATGGCTTCATCCTTCGTTCATTCATTCTTATATTTTGCTCGAGGCTCTGCTTTGGTAATATATTCGTTCGCTTTCTGGACCAATTGATATCGTTCATCGAGATATCATTTGATATCAGCTTTCTTTAGATAGTTTTCTTCTATATCGGCGTTATCCCGTCCTTCTTCGAAATACTTCACGAATCTGCTTCCATTGTTTTCTTTGAATGTCTCCCATTTTTGCTTGTTGAATTTTCCGCTGGTGATATCGTATTTTTTACATAGGCTCGTGACTCTGTTTACCAGATTTCCTCGTCCTCCGATCAGCATGCTGTCATACAAATTAGCCAATCTCTCGAGCGAGAAGTCTCCGTCACTCGATACGCTGATATCGTAGAGTAGTTGAAAGACAAACGCATCTCTATCATAATCTTTCAAGATTTCCATAGGGTCTATCGTGTTACCGGTGGATTTGCTCATCTTCTGTCCATTGAGCGTCACATGGCCATGGACGATAAGTTTCTTTGGCAATGCAATTTTAGCAGACATCAGCATAGCTGGCCAAAAAGCTGCATGGAACCTAAGAATATCTTTTCCGATGATGTGGATATCCGCTGGTCGGGTGTTTTGGAATTTTTCTTCATCGCTTGCATATCCTTGTCCGGTGATATAATTAGACAAAGCATCACACCAGACGTACATTACATGATCTTCATCACCGGGCACCGGTATTCATCGTGGAAGGCTTGATTTGGGACGAGAGAAACTTACGTCATTGGCATTTTCCAAGAACGATAATATCTCATTTTTTCTCGCTTCCGGTATGATCTGATATGTATTGCTTTTGATAGCGTCGATGACCTGTCCTTTGTATTTGTGTAATGCGAAGAAATAATTTTCTTCTTCTATTTTCTCTATTTCTCCGTTAGGATGATCGGGGCATTTTCCTTCGACGAGCTCTTTTTCCGTCTTAAAGGATTCACAACCCGCACAATAAAGTCAGATATATTTTTTCTTATAGATATCTCACGCTTCCATGAGTTTATTCCGGAATTTCTGTGCGCCAGGATAGTGAGCTTCGATATCTGAAGTTCTGAGAAACGTATCGTACGATACTAAGAGTTTTGCATACATGTCCTTGTATGTTCAGACTATATCGTCCAAGAAATTTCTAATTTCCTTACCTGCTTTTTCAGCGCTACGTCGATTCTTGACACCATGTTCATCTGTTCACGTCTGGAAAACAACATCCTTGCCTATGATTCTATACATCCTAGCAAACGCATCAGCTTGTATGATTTCCAAAGCATGTCCCATATGCGGTTTTGCGTTCGTGTAGGCGATAGCGGTGGTGATGTAGAATTTTTTCATATTTTTTTATGATATACATAAAAAGCAATAGTCTCCTATTACCTTATACAAAGCGATTATTTTTTCAAGTCCTATACTTTTTTGCAGACAAGGATATGTCCTATGATGTTTCCTTGCTCACGGAGAGGTGTCAGATGAATGTCGAAAAAACAATCATTCGCGATCTTTTCCAGATCCTGGATTCTATGATTGAAAAAATCTATCTTGAACTGATCCTTATTCTTCTTTCGGATGAATTCACGTCTCTGGATGAAATGTCCGATGATCCATACTCATCACGTTT
>CAZJMP010000118.1:0-1986 GCA_964547365.1 uncultured Candidatus Peribacteria bacterium
AGCAGAAAAGAAGAAAGGTTTGACTTTTTTATGATTTATTGTGTCCACCCGGGTGAAAACTCTTATTACATTAGTTCAAAAGCGACTTTAAAAACCATCCTACTCGTATAAATGGAAACAGTCATTTTTGGCTTGATGTTAAGCTAAATTATGCTATAAGGAGCAGACCAACAATCCATTATGGTCATTTTTTATTTTATCAGATAAAAACTGATGTTTTTGAAAAAGAAATCCTTCAGAAACAAAACGATAGGAGAACTGAATAATTATAATTCATACAAGCCATTTTCTTGATCAGCAGGAATAGCAAAGTTCTTGATTATCCTTTGTTGCATATTTTTAGTATTCTTTGTCGGAAAATATCTTATCAAAGGAGCGCAGATAGTAGGTTCGTATGTAGGTAAGTGAGCCTTGAACGTGGTTTCTTCTACCATGGGCGACAATATGATCAAAGATGAATTTTGAAATATCAATGTCATGATTATAGGATTTTGAGGCGAAAATCATGCGGGAGGATATCTTGCAGATTCTATCATGGTAGCATCGTTCAATCCAAAATTATGAGCAGTGACCATGCTTTCTGTACCAAGAGATCTCTATGTGTACAACAAGGAAAATAACAATATAGGCAGGATCAATGCTTTGTTTTCCCATACCGTATGAAGAAAGCACGAATTTGATACATGAGCGAAAGTATTATGACAAAAATTGGAAGAGATCATGGGATTGGATATCCCATATTATGCAATGGTCGATTTCTGAGGATTTGAAAAGGTTATAGATACGTTGTGAGGTATTACGATAGATGTACCAAAAACTATCCATGATGTCACCTATCCTAACGGAAAATGATGATATATGACGGTACATTTCAATACAGGAATCAATATGATGGATGGCGCTACGGCATTGCAATATGCGAGGTCCAGGCACTCCAGTTCAGATTTTTCCAGGTCGTTGAGACAACAATTGATTATCCAGGCGATTGTTGATAAGCTCAAGCAGAATGGTTTGGGAAATATAAGTAAGATACAGAAACTCTATGATGATTATACGGAAATGGTGACGACGAATATTTCGCTCAAGGAGATCGTCGGTATGGCAAGATATGCCAATAAGTTGAAACATATATTTTCATTTTGATATACTGTCGAATGTTCTCATGCCGCATATAGGTTTTCTTATCCAGGATGTTTTCTTTACAATCCGCCGAGAGAGTTGTTTGATGGAGCGTCAGCAATCATTCCGTATGGAGGCATCCCATGACAGGAGATCGGATTTTATGACTATACCAAAAATTTCGCCTTTTATGTCGTGCATAACCAAGAGTATCTGATAGAAAATCAGAAAATAGAGATTCTCAATGGGATAGACAAGAGCTATGCCAAAGCAACGGTCAAAAAATCAGATGGTTTCGCAAATCAGATAGCAGGGAAATTGAAAAAATTCGGATTCAATATCGTAAACGTACAGAATTATTCTCAGACCTTGACAGGTACCACGGTATATATCTTGGGGACAGGAGAATATGCCTATACCGTCAAGATACTCAAAACATTTTTCCCTGTAGATCAAGTAATCGATACGCCAGATCCGCTTTTGCAGCAACAATATACAGGAGCAGACATGTTGGTGATATTAGGAAACACCTATGTAGACAAATTAGCGGTTACACCGTTTAGTTATTATAAATAGCTTTTTATCTCATATTGATCGTCATGTTTGATGAGGTACTCAAAAAGAAAGGAGATATAATTTCCTATATGGAAAAATTATGAATACCAAGCAAGCAAATCAAGGATGAACAATTACTCATGCTTGCATTTGTGCACAAATCCTATGCTGCAGATTTCAAGGATGTGATTACCCACAATGAAAGATTGGAGTTTGTCGGTGATGGAATATTAGGAGCGATTATAGATAAACTGCTGTTTCTCAATCATCCGGAGATGCCGGAATCCGACATGACGCTCTACAAGATAGCAT
>CAZJMP010000119.1:0-1932 GCA_964547365.1 uncultured Candidatus Peribacteria bacterium
TCAGTGCCTCTCCTGCACTTTGCCCAAATGTTCTAAAAAGTACTGAGGGTGAGGTATTTTGAGCGAAAACGGGATTTGGGATTATAAAAAATGAAGAAAGTCCTAGAAGACCAATTATTTTTAATAATCTCAAATTCATATTATTACTTGTCGTCATTTGTCTAATTTTGTCTTATTAATTAAGTATTGTCAACGCTAATTGATATTGGGAGTGCTTTGGGATTGCCATAGAACAGATAGATATTTTCTCCTCCAATGGGAAGGGATGGAATTCTAACTTTGATCTTTGTATCAGTGGTATTGCAGCCACTTATTATCTGAAAATCTAATGAGCGCATGGATTCACTCTCTTGGAATCTAATATCATCACAATCATTTTGCAATTTCCCCTCCGATATTAATGACTCGGTATCTATATCAAGTGTAACCTCCTTCTCAAGTATGATAGATTCTTCATTAGGGATGAATACCGATCTCCTATATGCCCAACTACTCTCTGTTACTGCAACACCTTGCACAGAAGAGTTCTTAAAATGGGAATATACAAAGTATCCCGCAACGATAGTGGCGATGATAAAGAGAAAAATACCTAATATTTTCAACGATTTCATAGGTACATTTTAGCAGAAATTCCTATCTTTCTCTTGTAATTTCATACAAGATGATACTCGCACAGTTGGCAACATTAAGAGATTCCTTTTTACCTCTCATAGGTACGAAAATCTTTTTATCACTCTCCTCTAAGATATCTGGGTCGACACCAACCTTTTCGTGCCCCAAAATGATAGCTAATTCCTCTGGGTAATCGATGCTTTGAAAATTCTCTGCATCATCAGTTAACTCTATTGAATATATAGGGATATTCTGTGATCTTAGCTCTTCTAATGCTTCCTTGGTGGTATCGTAATGCTCAGATGCTACCATCTCAGTTGCACCCAATGCGGTCTTTTCTAGCTTTGGGTTATCTATAGGTGTTGTCATCCCACATAGGTATATTTTCTCTACACTTCCTGCCCCATCAGAGGATCTAAAGATGCTCCCTACATTAAACACCGATCTTATATTATCCAAAACAACGTGTATTTTCATCTAAAAAGATTGTCTAAAATATGCTGGTAGCTATTATCTTCTAAAAGTACCTTTCTTGCAATCTCTCTTGCCTTTTTGAGTGTATCTAAATCATGTATAGAAGCAACCTTAAATGTCGGAATTCCGGCTTGTCTGGTGCCATATACCTCTCCTGGACCTCTTCTCTGTAAATCGTAATCGGCTACATCAAATCCAGATGGATGGGAGGCGAAGTATTTTAATCGCTCTTTTACATCTTCGTCCGTCATGTATTCTTGCCCTGGGATCACATAGCAGTAGGATTGCATGTCATTCCTTCCTATTCTTCCTCGCAATTGATGCAGTTGTGCAAGACCAAATCGTTCAGCATTTTCAATAGCCATCATTGTCACATCTGGGATGTCGATCCCAACCTCTATGACGGTAGTAGATATCAGAATATTGTATTTTTTGTCTTTAAAATCTTTTAAGATTTGTTCTTTCTCTTTGGGTTTTAATTTCCCATGTAAGAATGCGACTCTCACCTCTTTTAGATACGTATCTTTTAAGAAATTGAATTCGTTTAATACCGATTTTACAGAGGTCTTCTCTGACTCTTCGATAAGTGGATAGATGACGAAAGCTTGCTCTTTGTACTTAGATTCTTTGATTTTTTTCACTATCCAATTGAAGCAATCTTTCCGCTTCTCGTAAGGAGTATAGTAGGTTTTGATCTCTTTTCTATCCTTGGGTTTCTCTTTGATTTCTGATACATCTAGATTACCAAAGAAAATCTCAGTTAAACTACGTGGAATGGGTGTGGCTGTCATCGTGAGATAGTGTGGTGTCTTTTTAACCTTTGTTTTGAAATACTTCCTCTGTTCT
>CAZJMP010000120.1:0-1929 GCA_964547365.1 uncultured Candidatus Peribacteria bacterium
CTTGTACTGGTAGCGGCCGGGCGCAAGCTTGAGCGTAGCGGTGTAGATGCCGGCCTTGTCCTTGTACGCCATCTTTTGGGCTGTCGGGTCCCACTGGTTGAACTCGCCGGCCACATAAACGGCCTTGCCTTTCTCGGCATGGACTGTGAATGCCACGTCCTGTGTGACTATTTTCTTGGCATCGGTCTTCTTGATCGCGCATTTTGGAGCGCATTTCTTGATGGCCGTTTTCCCAATTGTCTTTACCTTCATTCTTATCCTTTCAACCTGCCGGAGAGGGTTCTTCCAGCAAACATGCAAATAGTATCTCATATTTTTCACAAAAGTCAATAGTCAAAATGAAAAAATCGTTTTTTGTGCGGGACTCCCATATGTGCGTGCAACACCAAATTAATAATTTTTGCTATAATTACGGCTGATGACTGAGAACCTGAGAGACAAAGTGCTTCGGTACCTCATCATATGCGTGCTGCTGCTGATAGTCGGCGGCGGCTTGGTGGTGATGTACCCAAACTATCGTCGGAGCGAGGCGCTTAAGCGCCAGAACGCCGAGTTGCAGGAGCGGATCGACCGTAAGAAGCGCGAGATCGCAACATTGATCGAGAACCAGCGCAGGTTCCGCACCGATGCCGATTTTGTCGAGATGATAGCACGTCAGAATCATCGCGTGTTTCCTGGCGAGCTAGTGTTCATTTTTGAAAAAGAGTAATGGCCAACTTTTTCCGACTGCTGACGGGGCTCGCGCTGTTCCCGATGTGCTGGGGCGTCACCCGAGCTTTGCTCGAATCGATTGTAATTTCTGCCGGTGCTGAAGGGCTCGCCAGCGCGGAGATATTGTCGCTTCTGGGCGGCATTGCGGCCTTCACGCTCGCGTGGATGGCGATTTCTCATCCCGTGAAGATGTACGTGCTGGGTCACGAGCTTACGCATGCGCTGTGGGGACTTCTGTTTGGGGCGCGTCCGAGCGAAGTGCGCGTAAGCAAGACCGGTGGCAGCGTGCAGCTCACCAAGTCCAACATGCTCATTACGCTTGCCCCGTATTTTTTTCCGTTCTACACGTTTCTCGTAATTGTAGTCGCGCTGATCACCTATGCGTTCTTGAGGCCGTTGCCGTACCTGCCGTTGTGGATGTTCCTGATCGGCTTCACCTGGGCGTTTCACGTTCTCTTCACTTTGGAGACTCTTGGGCAGCGTCAGCCGGACGTCAAGCTCTACGGGCGCATTTTCTCGTGGGTGTTCATCTATCTCGTCAACATGGCGTTTGTCCTGATATGGCTCGCCACCATGACGCCGCTCACGTTCGCCGACCTCGGCGGGATAGCGTATCATCGCTGCATAGACGCCTATGCTGGCATCTGGCTTTTCTTCTGGCAATGCACCAAATGGATTTATCACCGTGTTTCCTGACCTTATAGACCTCGGATTCCTTCACTTGAAGACCTACGGCGCCTGCATGGCGACCGGCTTCATAATCTGCTGGCTGATCATAGAGAAGCTGAGCGGCCGCAAGGACCTGTCGAATCTGCTTCTCCTGCTTATGATCGGCGGCGTGACGGGTAGCCGCATAGCCTATGTGATCGAGCACTGGAAGGCGGAGTTCGCGGCGAATCCGCTTTCCGTCATCCGAGTAGACCAGGGCGGACTTATGTTCTACGGTGGGTTCATACTTGCCTTTTTCATCTTTTTCGCCTGGTGCTTTTTAAAGAGAGAACACCCCCTGAAGCTTGCCGACCTGATTGCAGCCGTACTGCCCCTTGGGCATGCCTTCGGGCGCATAGGCTGCTTTTTCTACGGCTGTTGCTACGGACGCGACTCCAACGCCTGGTGCGCGGTGACGTTTCCGGTGGGCAGCCCGAGCTGGTACGAGCACGGGCACAAGCTTGTGGGCGTACTGCCTACGCAACTCTTCGAGTCGGCTGCGCTTTTCAC
>CAZJMP010000121.1:0-1911 GCA_964547365.1 uncultured Candidatus Peribacteria bacterium
GGTAAGCTTGCACCAGGTATGGTTTACCACTCGAATCCCTATCAGGGAAACTGAGGAGAGGTAGCGCGCCTAAGCGATCATCCTCGCGTTGCATCTTTTGCTATAAAGGCTAGTTTACGTTTCTGTGGCACTTTCATTTGGTCTTACGACATCCAGCATCTGTAAGATGCTACCTGTTTTTTGGTGTCAGGACTTTCCTCCCTTGATGTAATCAAGGGTAATACTGTATTTGGACTTGTGTCTTTTAGTGAAATATTCCGTAATTTCAATTGAATTCTTAATTCTTTAATAGCTCTATCTCTTTAACTCTTGCAATTCGTTTAACCATTTCAAATCGAATTACGCTAAGAAATCATACTCCTATTGCTATGAGAAAATATCTTATGTCCATGGAGATGAAATGGAAGAGGTTTGCTATGGCGGGAACATATACCATCAAGATTATACATGTTAGCGTTCCGATTATTATTGGGAACAATGCTTTGTTTTTTATTCTAAGCATGTGTGCTATGCTGTGTGTCCGTGAACGATTGACGAGAATTAGAGATATGTTTGCTATGACTAGAGAGACAAAAGCTGCTGTATTGGCTATTGTTTCTGGTTGTCCTATTCGAAGCATGACTTGATGAAACATAATTATCGTAGCAAGCACTATCAATCATTGTAATACACTGAACAATAATGTCCTTCTTCCAAAGAGCGATTCTTTTGGATTGCGTGGTTTGCGTGACATAATATTCTCTTCTTCTTTTTCTCATTCAAAAATAACGGAACATGCAGGATCTATTATGAGCTCCATGAATACGACATGGATAGGATAGAGGATGATTGGTCGTCATAGAAAGATAGGGAGCACGATCATACCTGCGTATGGGATATGAACACTGACGATATACGCCATCGCTTTCTTGAGATTATCGAAGATTTTTCTTCCCATCCTGACACCATGGACGATTGATGAAAAATCATCATCCAACAACACTATCGCTGAGGATTCTCTTGCAACATCTGTTCCTCTTTGTCCCATAGCTACCCCGATATGTGCGGATTTCAGTGCTGGTGCATCGTTTACTCCGTCTCCGGTCATCGCTACGAAGTGTCATTGTTTTTTCAGGAGGTTGATGATGATCAGTTTCTCTTCCGGTGCAACCCTTGCGAGGATATTTGCTTTTGATATTTTTTTGAGGAGCTCTTTTTCTGAAAGATGAGTTAACTCTTCTCCTAAAATCACATATTCAGGATTCGCCAATCCTATCTCTTTGGCGATATGTTGTGCAGTAGTTGGATAATCTCCCGTAATCATGATTACTCTAATCCCTGCGCGATAACATTCTTTTATAGCTTGAGGTACGGTCTCTCTGATGGGGTCTATCCGCCCTATGAGTCCTATGAATTCATAAGTTAAATCCTTTTGCGATTTTGGCAGCCTGTTTCCTTTGAATTTCGCTTTTGCTACCCCTAACACTCTCAGTCATTCTTTTGCCATATTCTCGAATTGCTGCATTATGATTTTTTTCTGTTTGCTATCTATAGTACAAAGTTCAAGTATCGCTTCTGGAGCTCCTTTACTTGCTATGGTCAGGTGATTGTTTTTTGGTTCTTTCCATGCATGGGAAAGTGCAAGCAACTCTTTGGTGAGCGGATATTCTTGGATGAGCGTGAAGTCGTGAATGTGTCCAGGATCTATTTTTGGTCAGAGTTGCATCAATGCTTTTTCCATCGGATCAAACGGATCTTTTTTGCTTGCCAATATTCCGTATTCAATAAGTCTATGAAATATTTCCGGAATTTCTTCGTTATCCTTGATATCAAAGAATTTTCCTTCTGTGCATAATCTTCTTACCGTCATTTTGTTCCGTGTGATTGTCCCTGTTTTATCACTACATAATACGGTCGCTGCTCATAGTGTCT
>CAZJMP010000122.1:0-1888 GCA_964547365.1 uncultured Candidatus Peribacteria bacterium
CAATATAAAAATTTCTCTGACTTCTCCGACAAACAATGCGACTATTTGATCTACGTTTAGTCTTGCTTATTCTATTAGTTGACCAAAAAATATTAGAAGAGTATTGGTACTTTTGGACAAACAACAGATAGGTACATTTGAATATACCCAATGAACAACCAAATTTGTTTCTGATACCAAACAAATAACCCTTTCTGGTACAGGATTCAAAAACTGAGCACATACGCTTGATCTTGTTGCGTTTGATTTTGCTGGGTTTTCCAATAGAACAAGCATCCCTGTTACCCTCACCATGGGAACAACTACACCACCTCCTGCTGTTGATACCGCTGCACCTACTATCACTACCGCTGGTATCAAAGTAAGCAAAAATGCTGATGGAACCTATACCGTTATTATTCCACTCCAAGATACTACAGCTGTTGTTTCTGGAAAGATTACAAGAAATTGAACTCAATTGTATGAATTCAAAAATAGCATAGCTACAGCAAATTTCCAGATAGATGTTCTTGGTCCTGTTGTCGTTACTGCTGCGGATCCCGCTTGAAATCAGCTCAATCAGACGATAGATTTGAATACCTATGTGAAATAAAGAATGCAGAATTCAAAATTCAAAATTCAGAAAATAGAAGGAGGGACGAAAGTCTCTCTTTTTTATTTATTTATTATTATATATCTTACTGCAACAAACTTGATGGATAGTTTCCGTTCAAGATTACGAGCGGTGTAGTCGAAATTATTCCTCCTGTGCTACATGGTGAATTGTCGCTTCCGGTGCCTCACAATCCACATGTTCGTACAAAGAGATTTTGTAGATTGATAAAACTATTATAATCTGTGTTACCAAACATATCATTTATTTGTTCTTCTCTACCTGCACTTGCTTGAAGTGGTGTATTGAGTGTAGTTATTTTTCCTTGGAGATGAAGTTTGTGTGCAAATCATGTTGCTGTTGTATCCGGCGTACCACCTATCAACAATCCGTTGATAATAAAGTTTCCTTTGAGATAGAGTCATGAAGTTGTTGCTGGTGTTCCTGGAAATCATTGTGCAGTAAATGTTTGTCCTACAAACGAGGTATCTGTTGGCAAATAGAGAAGTCCTTTGTCGACAAATAGGTTAATTGCTGGAGAATTTTCCTGCATTCCACCTTGTAAAACTACGTTACCATTTTTTACTATGATGGTCTTGTTTTCGTAGAATGAAGTGTTGCTGAGATCTATAGTCAGATTGTGGTTTTGTATACAGAGAATATTTTCGTTTGTTTGTCCCAATATTTCTGGGGCGTATGTTTGTTTTCCTTGACAGAGTTGTTGCGCATTTTGTTTTGCGATATTTATTAGAGTAGAAGAGTTGATATCGCTTCCATTGTAGATAACGGTTTTGTTTTCAAAGTTACCCAAAAGCGACAATCTTTCTTTTCCATCGATCGATTTGGACAATCCTACACTTCCTTGGATGATGAGATTTCGCATGGTCTGCATCGCTGTATTTCCTCATGTTACCTGCGTTTCTCGTCCTGTCTGATTTGCTATGATAGTCGTTCATGAATAGACAAACCCACTTTGAATAGAACCTCCTCCACTCAAAAAATTTATCAGATTTTCATGACCACTCAGTACTCCTCCGACATATCAAATTCCTCCATTACTATCGTAGAGATACCCCATCGGGACTTTATTATCAAAGTATTGAAAATTATTGGATAGAGCAGAAAATAATTTGTTTTGTGGATAATTTATTTTTGCTCCTGCTACTATATATGATAGTGTTCCTGATCGTGAATAAGTGATTGCTCAGAAAATTCCATAATTGCTTCCGCTATCGCATGTGGTGTAGAGTCCTCATGAGAGGTGTAGGTTGTCGTAGTTTGGATTTTCTGCTTGCA
>CAZJMP010000123.1:0-1803 GCA_964547365.1 uncultured Candidatus Peribacteria bacterium
GCTGATTTTTCAGTTTCAATTTGAGTTTTTTGGATTGAATCAGAAACCAGAGTAAGAAGTTGATTATAAGTTTGAATAGCCTGAGGAAGAAGACCGGCTTGTTGTTGAATTTTGGCTAAATCATAAAAGTTTTGGGCTTTAGTTGGTTCAATAATGATGGTTTGATTAAGAAAAGCAAGAGTGTTTTGAATGTCACCTTTTTTAGCGTAAAGAGAGGCTAAAAGGTGAGTAATTTCACTGGAATTAGAATTTAATTTATAGGAACTGTTTAAATCAGTAATGGCTTGAGATAAAAATTCTGGTTTAGAATCGACTAGGCTTTGATAAATTTGAGCTCGTTGAAGATAACCACGATAATCTTGAGGAAATTCTTTAATGGCACTGGTAGCAGCAAGAATGGAATTGTTTAATAAATCAATAGTTTGGGATGGATCCGACCCCGCAGTTGCGGGGTTCTGCGAGCCCTGTAACTGAAGAGCTTTTGAAAAGTATTGTTGTGAGGTTAAAAGATAATGTTGGATAGATTTAGGTACTTGAGTGGGACTAGGAGAGATGTCAGATTTTAAATCTCGGATTTCAGATGAATTGGTATTTTGGGTTTTGCCTTTTAATAAAATTAGACCACTGAAAGACAAAATTGTTAGACCAGAGATGGAAAGCAATGGAAATACTTTAGATTTCAGTTTTTTTGGTTTGAAATTTTCTACTGGACTTTCTTTTTTAATTTCAATGCCGAGAGATTCTAGTTGATTAATTTGATCAGGTGTAAGTGATTGAGACATATATAAGTTTATCAAGTTTGTAAAGTTCATCAAGTTTATAAAGTCTTGATTTATCTACGATCTATTATCGACGATCTAACATCTAATTTATTATCCACCAATTAATTTCAATATCTTGATCTAGTGGGTTATCAAGAGCAATAGTGAAGTAGGATTCTGATTCAGAAATTACTTTAGCTTTAATGTAAGGAACTTGGTTTTTGGTAGATCCGACTGGAGTAATGTAGACCATGGAATTATTAGTAATTTTATTATTATTAATAATAATTTCAGTTTTACCAACAGGAAGAGTGGCTGTTCCAGCAGTAGCATTACTGGTTAGATTAGCCGAAGAAGTGGCCAGAGCAGCAAATCCAGATTCGGCAATAATGGTTTGAGCGCTGTCGGTGGCAATTTTAACTTGATCGGAATTAATTTCTACAGCAGTTAATTTTTGAGTTTGAACTTCATTGGCAGTAATTAAATTAGCAAAGAGGGAACCGGAAACTGCGAGGTTACCATTGATTTGAACTTCACCATTTTCGGCAATAACTAGCGTTTCACCCATCATGTGAATAGAACCAGTGTTGGAAGGTTGAATGTAAAGAGCAGTATTGGTGGTTTCAATAAAATTATCCTTAATGGAAATTTCACCGGCCGAGAAAGTACCAGTAATAAAGGCGTTGGCAAGTTGAGTGTCACCATTGACTAATAACTTAGCTCCAATAACAAGATTATTGGTAATAGCTAAATCTCCGTTAATTTTAGCCGAATCACTGGCGATATCCATTGTCCAGTCGGAAGTTTGAGAAGCAATAGAAGTACCAGTAATAGCTGATGAAGAAGCTTGTTTATCTTCAATTAATTTTTTAAGTTCATCGCGAACAGAACTGACTTTTTCGGCCATTAAATCACCAAAAGAACCTTCTTGGGAAATAATATTATCCGCATAAAGAGTGGAGATTGTTGCCTCTCTAGATGTCAGTTTGTCAGATTTCAGTTCGTCAGTTGTGATGGATGTAGTTTGGATATCGGTGGCAGT
>CAZJMP010000124.1:0-1777 GCA_964547365.1 uncultured Candidatus Peribacteria bacterium
TTTTATTCCTATATCCTTGAACCAAAGCGGCGTTGGTTTGTGTAACCTGCATCGCTATATTATGCAAGGCTTGCTCCTCCTTAATTTCTCCTCCCATTTTTGACTGAATCTCCCTAGAGAGGTATCCACCACCCACAACAATCGCTATCTTCTCAACAGAAGGAAGAATATTCCAATACCACTGTTTTACTTTTTCTAATATCTGGAAATTGATATTTAGATTCTCGTTGAAAAGAATTGAGCCACCAATCTTTAATACAATTTTTTGCTCTGTCATAGTGTTAGTATCAGCGTTAAGGCAAGTATCACATACAAGAATGGTAATATGTAATCTATGAGATGTATTTTCCCAGAGAAACGAATATTCCAGATGGAGATTACGAGATAGAAAGCAAGTGTACTAATTAACGGTATGACAAAGATATTGGTATTCCAAAATATGGTTGTAAGTAAAGCTATGAATATGGAACTCAACAAGGAGATTCCAAGCTCTACCATCCCTACTCGTTTGTGTAGTTTTAGGGAGAAGATTAGGAGTATGAAGGAGGAGATGAAAACAAGTAGTGCAAATATTACAAGAGAGACTCCTATCCTTATGTACACATTCACAAGCAGATAGAGGATTGTAATACAGATGAAATCAAAGATTGCCCTCGTTGCGTTGGCTACAGAATATATCTTGTTTAGTGAACTTTTAACATTGAGGAAGAGCACTAAGAAAAGGATCATGGATACTCCTAATACGACATGCCCCAGAATTGTCATAAATATATATTTCCTTTTCTATTACATCACTATACTTTGATATCTTCTTCCCAGAATACTTTCCAAATACCCTTATAAACCATGTTTCAAGAAGCAATACTCCCATTACACCTGTTAATATCAATGTAAAATCCTTAGTTATGGGTACAAGATAGTTGAAAAACTCTGTCAAAGCCAGAAGGAGGAAAAGGTATGCTAAATCATTTTGTACTTTTAACCTGTATTCTTTCACTGGGCAGTGTTTTAATTAATTAAACCCGTAAATCCATTAAATATTGCTACTGTTAATATTAACCACCATGCACCAACTGTAAATAGATCTCCCACTATTTCTTTCAACTTTCCTTTTCTACAGTATACATAAATCTCAACACAGAGGAGTACAAAAATGAGAATAACAATACCGACACTTATCTGATCTCCTAAGTTAGCATTGAAGATACTGAGAATAATGTTAGATTTGTCATTGTCAGTTTTAAAATACTCTGTGATATCTGTTTGAGATACATTCCCAAGTACATCAGAGGCCATTATTACAATCTTGGTTCCCAGACCTTTTGTCGGAATTTCAACAGTAATGTTTTCCTTGTCATCCGATGTTATTGCTATTGTATCCGCACCATTAACAATACGCAGATCTGTCCACGTATTATCTATTCTAAATGTTAGGGTGTATGAGTCTGTACCTTTGCTTACAGCTATGGATGTAAGGTCCACTAGAGGGGCTGTAGAGTCCACTGTGAAGCTTATTTCAGGCGAAACGACATTCTCTCCCTTTATCTGTGCTTTTAGTACATGCTCGCCTTCTGCCCAATCTCCGTTTTTATCATATTCCCAATTATTTCCAGTAGCAGCAGTCTCTCCCACTACTACTGATTTATCTGAAATTTCTACAGTATATTCACCTGATACGTTTGCAGTCTCGCCTTGCACATTGATGCTTGGATCTGTTGATATGGAAGACTGTACAGGTGATGTTATCCTAATACTCTTAATTTCCCCCTGTTCGTTT
>CAZJMP010000125.1:0-1408 GCA_964547365.1 uncultured Candidatus Peribacteria bacterium
CGTCCTGATCGCCTGAATAAGTAAAACCGGTTACAACGCAAACTCCGGGTATTTCTTCGTAAACATTAAAACTCTCATCCTGTCCGGAACCGCCACAACAGCGTTGCCATTGCAATGTACCTGAGGAGCTGATCTTAGCCACCCAAACATCCGGGTCAAAGAAGCCGCCGCTATGGAAACCGGAAACATCGCCATCTGTGGAATTTGTTAATCCGCACATGAAAAAGCCGCCATCGTTTGCAAGCGCCAGGCCGTTAGCCTGATCTTCTCCGCTTCCGCCATAACATGCTGCGGAGGTGAATAAGCCTGAAGCGCTGATCTTTACCAGCCAGAAGTCGTCGGAGCCTTGTGATCCGTGATGCCCTGTCACATCACCGTTGTTTTGTGTGCTGCTATATCCGAGCGCGGCATAGCTGCCGTCGCCGAGTTGTACAATGGCATTACATTCTTCTGTTTCAGAGCCACCGAAACATTTGGACCATTCCAGACTGAGCGAAGCGGACAACTTTGCGATCAGCATATCTGATCCGCCGTGGTAGCCAATGGCATCGCCGTCTGAGGAAAAGGTTCTTCCGCACACGATGCAGCCATTGTCAGCAGTAAGCGCCATGTTAATACCTTCATCATAACCAGTCCCCCCTATACACTTCTGGTAGAGCAAAGTTCCGGAACTGCTTATTTTTATCACCCAGAAGTCTTCACTGCTGCCGTGATTACCGCTCACATCACCGTCATCAGAATAAGTACTTCCGGCCACATAAAAATCCCCTCCCGTTGTCCGGACCATAGCTGCTGCATCGTCATCGTCGGTTCCGCCATAACATTCCGCCCACGACAGCGTACCCGCGGAGGTTATTTTCAGCACCCACATATCACTGCCATAGGTTCCGTGATGTCCCGTTACATCGCCGTCAAACGAATCTGTCCAGCCGGCAACCATAAAACCGCTATCGGCTGTCTGAATAATATCGAGTCCTTCATCGTCTTCGCTGCCTCCAAAAAGTTTTGACCATTGAATAGTACCTGACACATTAATTTTACATACCCATAAATCATTATTGGCGGTTGTTCCATGATGACCGGAAAGATCACCGTTGGTGGATTCTGAAAATCCGACAAAAGCATAGCCGCCGTCACTGGTGGGAATGGTTTTCCATGCGTATTCGTGGCCCGAACCGCCGTATGATTTTTGCCAGCTCAGGACAGGTTGTGCCTGCAAGGTATGCGCTACCAGTGCAAGGGCAATAAAAGCAAGTATTTTATTCATAATGAACTATTAAATTTTATCACGGGTTAATTGTTTATTTGACACTGTTTGCAGAAATAAAGACAGGATAACCATTACTTATCGTGTAATAAGAAGCATAAAAATAAGGATTAAATTAGAGGGGATGCTGAAAAATGTAAA
>CAZJMP010000125.1:1425-1746 GCA_964547365.1 uncultured Candidatus Peribacteria bacterium
TGCCGAAATCATCAAATGATTTATTTTTAAATAATTATTATATTATAAAATAATTTATTTTTTGTATCTTGCAAGCTAATTAAAAACTAACATGATGAAAAAAATTTTTGTCTTAATGACAGCATTGTCAATGATCTTTGCTGGATACAGCCAAACGGCTTAGAAGTATTTAGCCGAGGGAAATGCGAAGTATGCTATTCTAGACTTCAAGGGAGCCATTGCCGACTATACCAAGGCGATAGAAATCAGCCCCAGGGTAACGGAGGCTTTTTATAACAGAGGTTTGGCAAAATATAACCTCCGGGACAACAATGGAGCAAT
>CAZJMP010000126.1:0-1726 GCA_964547365.1 uncultured Candidatus Peribacteria bacterium
AAGACTGTCAGATATCCCCTGCGGCTCTTTTTGTACCTTGTTAATGACGGTTTCATGTGGTCCTCCAAATTTAAAGAGCGGCTCCACATAGTCCCGTAGGTGCCAGTAGTGGCGACCGAGACAGGACGGGCACTCTTCGTATTGCGAGGAGTAGATCTCCTCGCAATTGCTGCACACGATGGCTCCATTCAGCTTCACGCTTCCACCTCCTTGCTCGCATACCCTTCGTGCGACTCGATCCACTCGATGATCTTCTCGTATCGGTCGACCGGGATGCTCTTGCTGCTCATGATGCCATGGACCTCGGCCAGATACTGCTTCAGCTCGATGGTCGGCCAACCCGCTTCCTTGGCGACCGCAAACAGCCGCTTCTGCTGGCGCTCGGAGATCACCTTGACTTCCTCCGACTCTTCCCACGGCTTGTCGAAGTCGGGAACATCGGGCTCCGGCTCTACGGTTGTGGGGGGCTCCTCTTCTTTTACCTCCACCACCTCCTTAGGAAGCTCGTAAGATGTGCCGCCTCCCTTGTCCTGTGGCATTTCCTCCGGGATGTAGGGCATGCCTCCGAGTTCGTCACTGAAGCACAGTCTGAACGCCTGGGCGATGGCTACCTTACGCAACATGAAGCTCGGCATGGTCTTCCATGTGCTCTGCCCCTTGTCGAATTCCTTGCGGTACACGGCCCACTTGAACGGCTTGGACCAGTCCTTGCGGTAGATTGTGACGGTTGCAACCTGCCCGTCTGCCGACACCTCGGCTTCCCATCCGTCCAGCTTCCCGGTCCTCTCGGCCCTCTTCAGGTACGTTTCATACCCCGTGACGATGCTCCCAGGGTTCTGCCCGTACTTGATGAAATGCACCTCGCGCTTGAGAGGGTTCAACCCATAGCTCTTCGCTATTCCCATGAACATGAACAACTCTTTGTCTGTTGCGTTAGGGGCTATGTAGCGCCTCACGTCTGCCATGGTGACCTTAAATTCATCCGCGTGTGCCAGTGCCTTGTCCGTCATGACTTACCTCCCTTGAGTAGTTTCTCTGCCTTGTAAAGTTGCAGCAGGATCATGAACCATCCGAAGTACGGCTCCATATCGACGTACTTCTTGACCGTGAAGTTTTCATTCTCGGCCCGGGGGATGTTCAGGATCACACCATAGTCCACCTTGAGGCGCTTCTCGTCCACCAGGGCGGCATAGGCGGCGAGCTGGGCTGGATGCTCCGGCTCATAGATTCCGCTGCCCGTCTTGAAGTCCACCACCACGAGATCACCGTCGATCTCAGCGTAGAGATCCACCGTGCCGCCAAAGTCACAGGACGTCATCTGTTCCTCAATCAGGATCGGCTCGATGTCGTGGCTTTTCGCCCACTCAAAGAATGACAGCAGGCTGTTCTCGGCCTCGTCGATCTGCTTGGCAGAATAGTCCGACGTGTCGGTCTTTTTGCCCTTGAAGTGGTCGAGGATCATCTGATGCGCCAACGTGCCGATGCTGGCCTTGTCATCCACATACTTGCTGCTGTCGATACCCTGAAGCCCCAGCTTGTTCGCCCATGGGATCAGGGCAGGCTTGGCCCGGAGGCCGATGACCGTCGTCACCCCGGGGACAGCAACACCATTGTGCTTGTACCTCACATGAGCTTTCGCCTTCATTCTATCGAGCCCTCCCTGATCTCTGCCTCAAGCCGCTTGTCCAGCTCGAAACAGCAATGATCATCCAACTCCCTCTGCTTG
>CAZJMP010000127.1:0-1693 GCA_964547365.1 uncultured Candidatus Peribacteria bacterium
GGTCTTGTCAGCGAGGACGTTTCCGATATCTTCTTTGGTGATGGTAGGTCTGAGATTGATTGGGATGTTTTTGTTACTTCTGATCTTGAGCATTTCTTGTTTCGCTTCTTCTTCTTTCGCTTTCAATTCCGCTGCGCCGAAGTAATCCTGTTTTTCGATAGCTTCTTCAATTTTCGCTTGGATTTTTGCCAAAGTCTCTTCGAATTTCTTATAATCCTTATCGTTATCGAGTTTCTGATTCATGGTGGATTTCCTTGCGCAAGCTTCGTCGATGATGTCGAGCGCCTTGTCCGGCAAGTATTTGTTCATCATATATCTCTTGCTGAGATTGACCGCTACATCGAGCGCATCTTCGTTGATCTGCACGCCGTGGAAATCTTCATACGTCTGTTTGAGTCCCATCAAGATGTGTTTGCTAGACTCTATATCAGGCTCGTTGACTATCACTTCTTGGAATCTTCTTTTGAGCGCTTGATCTTTTTCGATGTATTTCTGATATTCGTTGAAGGTCGTTGATCAAATGAGCTTTATCTTCCCTCTCGACAACAATGGCTTCAACATCTGTGCCGCGTCGCCGTTTTCTTGTCCTCCTGCGCCGATGATGGTGTGAATTTCATCGATGAAGAGAATGATATTGTTGGTAGGATCCATCGCTTCCTCGAGGATGGATTTCATCCTGGATTCAAATTCTCCTCTATATTTTGTGCCTGCAACCAGTGTTCCCATATCGAGTAGGAATATCCTTTTGTTCTTGAGCTTGTCTGGTACGTCGCCTTTGACGAGCTTTTGCGCCAATCCCTCTACGATAGCTGTTTTACCGACACCAGCTTCTCCGATGAGGAGCGGATTGTTTTTGTTTTTTCTGAGGAGCGTGAAAATGATCTGATCGATCTCATTGTCTCTTCCGATGATCGGATCAATCATACCGTCCTTCACTTCTTTGGTCAGGTCGGTTCCGAAATATTCTATCGTGAGTTTTTTCTCTTCTTTCTTTCCTTTGTCTCCGGTGATCGTGTTGTCTTTTTCGACGATTTCACTTTCTACGGCATCTAAGAGCATATTGATGTTGTTCATTTTTTGCAGTTTCTCGATTTTCATAAGTTTGATCTTGTTAACATCTAAATTAAACGTTAAGAAAATTTTACTTAAGATCTGTAAAAAAGCAAACAATCACATCTCTGATATTATAGGGTTTTTGGTGAGTTTTTTGTAGTTCTCGACTAGTTTATCTATACCTCCTCCTTGGGTCTTTAGGTGGTTAGTAAATTGAATTGACATATCATGAAATGATATTCAAAATATGATATCTAGATCCAATTTCTTGGTTTTTTCCGTGATATGCTTATTGATCGCTTGAGAGAGTTTTTTGCTGAATGGCAATTTTTTCGTTTCTTCTAGACTTCCTACAACTGTCGTAATGTCGTATTTCTTGTGAAAATATGCTTCAAGGATATCTTCCTCAATCCCTAGCAATTTCCGGAAAATGACGTTGAAATCATTGTTTTTCAGAAACATAGCGATTCATCGAAAAAGATCCTCACCGTGAATCATCTTCTGCTTGTTGGTAAATGCGAGCTTATTTGCGTGCGTGATGCATGAGCTTGAGTGGTTCGTGAGTAGTGTCTTGATCTCTGAAAGCATATCTATCGTCGCTCAATATAAAAATCAGGTGTTTTTTACAGTATTTTTTTGT
>CAZJMP010000128.1:0-1691 GCA_964547365.1 uncultured Candidatus Peribacteria bacterium
GAACCAAACGGAAAATATGCAAAATATGCAGATGATTTTAAAGCAAGATATAGAGCAGTAGCAAACGATAGGCAGGCTTTGCAAGATTTGGATATGGAACTTTCCAAGAGGTTATTGAGAGATGGTAAAAAAGTGGAAGATCTTCTAGAACTTACCGCAGATCAAAAAGCTATAACAAAATTGATTGTCGGTGATATTGATGACTTGAAAAAATTTATTGCTACAGATCTCCGCAAACAGCCAGGATTTCAGGCAAATGGTGTGTTGGATATTCACTACAAAAACCAACTAAAGAGCTTAGAAGAGTTTAGATACAAAATAAAATGATTCTCTGCACCAGAATTGGTTTCTTTCAAAAAACTCCACAAGATTAAATTTACTTCTAGACATATAGTAGAACTCTTTGAACTATGAGAAAGTAATGCAGAAATCAAAAGAATATTAAGCAAAAATTGAGCAGAAATAGATGAACTATTAGACGTCATTAAACATGAAGAACATACATTGGAAACTGCAGGAAAGAAGGTATCCAAATCGTTATTAGCGTGACTAGAAGAACTCAAGAGAATAAAAAATACAGCCAAAGTCGGTGATGAAGTCCTTGATGTCATAAAAACAGTTTTTAAATTTGTAGCCAAAGCAAGCTAATGTCTATAGATATTTTACAGCAAAAAAAACAAGAAGTAGCACAAAGTATGTTTACTGATTTCAAAAAGGAATTAGGGTTTTTTCAGTCGACCGTGCTTTCTTTTTTTGACAAAAAAATAACTCAGACTATTGCTTCAGACAAACAGCTAGGAAATTCATGGACAGATACCCAACTTGATATGAATTTTATAGAAAAAATGTTGCTCAAACTTTCGCCAGAAACTTCAGAAAAATTATTTGTTTTTATCAAACAAAATCAGGAAAAATTAGTACAGGCAAATACGATAGAAGCATTAGAAAATCTCAAAAAATGAATAGTCGCGCCAACCGAGGTATTACCAGAAAATCAACAATTTCCTACGCCAGAGCAGGTCGCTCCATGAGAGAATTCAGAAAATATTTCTTCCAACCCAGATCAAGATACTTCACCACAATATACTTCATCACAAGATACCTCGCAAGCAGATGAACAAAATCCAGATCATACCAAGAGAAATATCGGTGTTGGTATAGCTACCTGAGCAGGATTGTGATTGAGTGCAAAGGCTATAGGACAGGTAGATAAACTTAGAACAGCAAAAAAACTCAAAGAGACGGCAGATGTCGATCCAAAGGAATTTATCAAAAAATTTGATGATATAGCAGAGGGGTTGAGAAAAGAAAAAATGAATCCAAAACTAACTGCTTATCAAAAAAAAACAATCGACAAATCAATCAAAGAATTTCAAAACATTTCCAAACAAGTAGATACATGAACAATGGATGCAGTAGCAATGTTGCAAAAATTAGACAAAAAACTTCCAAACTCACTATTCAAAAACATTCATCCAGCAGATGCAAAAAAAATAGAAGCATTGCTCTCCAAAGATGCAAAACTTGCAGAGGCTATACTCTCCAAAACAGATAATATCGCTGAAATACAAACACTATTCAAAGCCAATGGAATCAAAAATATTGGTGAAGATACTATCAAAATTTTCAAAAATATGGATACTATAGAAGACCTCCATGGTGCTATTTTTGTCTGTACAAAAACTACAGGG
>CAZJMP010000129.1:0-1648 GCA_964547365.1 uncultured Candidatus Peribacteria bacterium
AATATCCGGCGTTTTTTTTATAGATATCAATGAGGATAGTTTTTTTTCCATCGATCAGGTTGTTGATCTATCGGCAAAGCTCACCGTCATTCATTGAGAACAGATATGTTTGGATCTACCCATTTCCCATTTTGTTGTACGACCTTTCCATCAATCATGATATGCGAATCTTGTCATCTCAGCATACTAGTGATATCTCGATGTATTTTGGAACGATTTCCATTGTCTACCTTCACGGGTTTTCCATCATAATGAGTATAAGTATACGCTTTTCATAATGCCACATGAAAACTGCCTCAGATTTTTTCGACCAATAATCTATTGCTCATATGATGACGAAGATGAGGATTTGTCCCTATTCATATTTCTCAGATATATTCGGATCAAGGGAATGCAGCGATAACTTTCTGAAATCATTCATTTCCTTCTTCTGCATAGCACCTACATATTTTTCCATCTTTGATATCATCAAGAACAATATTTTTTATAATACCAGAAATTTCGTAAAAAAATTTTCCCTGAGCGACAATCCTTCAATTGACTCATTCTTTGCGAGGAGCGGAAAATATCTCCGATCATGGAATATTTGCAACAACACAAGAGTTAGCAAACGTCATTCAAGAAATATCGAAATGGACATCGGTACCATCAGCACTTTTGATCCATAAGTCATCAGCAGCATCAAATTGTTCAATCAAATATTCCTGTGCGTTTTTGATAGCATCCCAAGGCTGGTCACAAGCCTCAGTATAGAGCTTAAGATATTCGGAATAATCCATCTGATCAACAAGAGCATTTTCACGAGAAGGAATAAGCGTAGAAGTATAAGTATCCATAGCATCAAATCATGCACGGTTAAACTCTACAAAAGATTTTCTGATATCATAGGCATATGTATTCAAAGATGCAGAAGAAGGATCCTCCTTCAAAAAGATTCCATGACGAACAGAGGCAAGCTGTGATTCTTTGCGAGTTTTTAATGCTTCAAATCATGATTGTCATGTTCATTCCAAAAGTTCAGCAGTAAAATATGGCTCATGGAAATCAATCACGTCGGGCAGTTTGCCCTCTACTATTAAAATATCAAGCAAAGCCTCTGCAATCGATTTGCTAGCATGAGACAAACGTAAAAGAAAAGGTAAAGAACCAACATGTACATAAGAGCGATAAAAGGTACTCGCTATAGCGTATGCATGTTCTTGAGAAAACACTGTTTGCGAAGGAATATTTCGTAAAGGAGCATTGGTATTTTGCAACGATTGGAACAATTCCTTATTTTGATATGCTCACGATACGAGGATTTGCAACAGCCTTTCCGCAGAATGTGCCAATGATAAGACGTAAGAAATATCCTTGTTTGTACAAGAAGAGATGTGATGGACAAGAGCATTCGCTTCAGGAACTTCTGAATAAGAAGAAAGCTCTTGAAGAAAAGGAGATAACATATGTTTCATATACACGAGCAATGAATAAATTGGCAAAAGAATAAAAATAAGTCAATAATTTACAATAGAAAAATAAAAAAACATAAGTATTGAAAATTCAAAGAAAATAAGTATAGTATTATGACTCAACTCGTAATTCGTAATTAAAAATTCGTAATTGAGTTTATGGGGATGCTTCTGGATTTGATAGGAGGATTCCATAT
>CAZJMP010000130.1:0-1643 GCA_964547365.1 uncultured Candidatus Peribacteria bacterium
TGAATCCTTCCACGGAGTAACCCGGATCCGTGTCGGTTCCCTCCTTGACCGGCAGGTTGATCTTGCCCTTTCCGCTGCGCGCCTTGTCGATGACGCGGTTATAGGTTTCGATTCCCTTTACACCCAGTTCACTGATGATTTCATACCGCCGCTCCATTTCTTCCACGGCCCACCGCAGGACCTGGGCGGCTTTTTTGGGATTGACCACGACAGGGTGCAGGAGATGCGGGATGCCTTCATAGGCGGAAAGCTCCAGCCGCTTCGGGTCGATCATCAGAAATTTGACCTCATCGGGCGGAACCTTGAAGAGGATGCTGCAGATCATGGCGTTGAGACCGACGCTCTTTCCGGATCCCGTAGTGCCGGCGATCAGAAGGTGCGGCATGCGAATCAGATCGGCGATCACCGGGCTGCCGACGATGTCCTCTCCCAGGGCGATGGGAAGTTTCAGAGACGACTGCAGGAAGCTTTCGTTGTCCAGGACGTCCAGCAGGTGCACCGGTTCACGGGAAAGGTTGGGGATTTCGATGCCGACGGCAGCTTTTCCCGGGATCGGGGCAATGATCCGGATGCTGGGCGCCCGGAGCGCCAGCGCCAGGTCGTCCGACAGATTCGTGATTTTGTTTATCTTGACACCAGGGGCCGGTTCCAGCTCGTACATGGTGATCACGGGGCCCGGTTTCACCTCAGACACCTTTCCATCCACACCGAAATCGGCCAGTTTGGTTTCCAGAATTCTGGCGTTGGCGATCAGGCTTTCACGCTTCATCCGCAGATCTTTACGCTGGACTTGATCGAGAAGGATCAGCGAAGGAATGATGAAGTGGCCGCTTTGCGGGACGAAGTCAAACTGGGTCTGCGACACTTTTGCGGGTCGTATTTTTTCCGTTTTAGGCTGGGGGAGGTCGATGACCGGATCGGTTTTTACAACTTTTTTTGTCTCCGGGAGGATTTTCTTGTCCTTCAGGCGATTTACCAGGCCGGTGAAGTATTCCGTGCCTCGAATCCAGGGCGTCAAGATGCGGTTTTTCAACTGGCTCATGAATGACACGATGGACAAATCGATCAGGATCATGAGGGACAGAACCAGGACGACCACCAGCAGAATATAGGAGCCGATCACACTGAGGAAGGCATTCATTGCCTGGTCCAGCAGATACCCGATCAACCCCCCGGGACGCAGTTTGATGCCGTGTACGGGGATATCGGCCAGAGCAACCGAGGCAAGTGCGGACGTTGCCAGGATCAGTCCGCCAAATGCGGTGATCCCGGCGGGATGAAGGGTAAACCTCTCCTTCAGGAAATATTTGAAGGAGACGATGGATAAAAATACCGGAAGCCAGAAAGCGCCGATGCCCAGAAGCCTCAAAAGGGAATCCGCCGTATAGGATCCCATCGAGCCGATGAGGTTGTGCGTTTTTACTTTCCCTGCGACAAAGTGGGTGAAAGAGGGATCCGAGGGATGATAGGAAGAGAGGCTCAGCAACAGAAAAACGGCGATGGTGAGGATGATGACCCCGGCAATTTCTCTGGGCCTTTTGAAGGCGGATGGTTTTTCCGTCATCTCGGATTACCGCCAGAAAAAATCCCGATCATGCCTCGCCCGATGCCATTTGGGTCAGCTTTGCCGCGACAGGCCGGTT
>CAZJMP010000131.1:0-507 GCA_964547365.1 uncultured Candidatus Peribacteria bacterium
CATATGGAAGCTAAAGAAATAATAAGATTCTCACTGCTTTTATTGCTGATAGTGTGGCTGCAAAGCGGCTTTGCCGAAACCATTAGCATCGGCAATGGAGATATCCTGCATCAGGGCTTGCCCATCGAGCCCATTGCCAGATATAGCTATTCGCAGCAGCTCTTTATGGCTTCGGAAGTGGGTGCCGGAGGCCTCATCTCGCAGCTTGGCTTCCACTACAACGTTTCCAGCAACCTGTTCTTTGAGGGTAACCGCCAGCTAAAGCTATGGTTGGGACACAGTGCCCGCAGCACCATGCCTTCCTGGATTCCCGCTGATAGCCTGCAACTGGGGTATGATGGCATGCTATCTGAGACAGATTTCAGCGCTGGACTGCCAGGTAACGGCTGGCTAGTGGTCACTTTAAGCCAGCCTTTCAGCTATAATGGCACGGATAATCTGGTAATTGCCGCAGATGAAAACAGCTATGAATATGGCAGCAGTTCTGATGACTTCCTCTGCACGGAT
>CAZJMP010000131.1:517-1606 GCA_964547365.1 uncultured Candidatus Peribacteria bacterium
CCTGGGGCGTGCGTTGCGGCCAGACCCAGTTCCAATCGGCAACGGTTAATCCCGATCCTTATGCCCCTCCATCCTCTGGTTTCACGCTCAAAACCCACCGTAGCAATTTGCGTCTGGAGATTGCGGCAGTGCATTATCACCCGGTGCAGCCCCACCCCGCCGATAACGCCACGCAAGTGGCCATCGATACCGATTTCAGCTGGCTTTCTGAGTGCAGTACCTTTGATCTGCTGCTGGGCACCCATCCCGATAGCCTGGTCATGATTGCCCAGAATCTCACTGCAAGCCAGTGGCAAGCCCAAAACCCGCTGCAGTATAATCGCCAGTATTACTGGCAGGTGATCGGACATTACTCCGGCAACAGCCATCCCTCTGCCATCTGGGGCTTCACTACTACCGGCGAGGATATCTCCCCTCCCCGAAACCTTAGCGCTGTATATCACAGCCCCGTAGTGCAGCTCACCTGGCAGCCACCCCAAATCGGGATGGTGCACTATTACCGCATTTACCGCAATACCGCGTTTCTTACGAATACCCTTGATCTCGCTTACGAAGATGCCGATATTCAGCCAGGGCAGATTTATTACTACTATGTAAGCGCCTTTTCCCCATCCGGCAGCGAAAGCACTCCCTCCAATCTGGTTAGCGTTACCATTCCCGCGTCGCCCGATGAGCTTCTACTCCAGGGCTTTGAAGATGCGGTAGCCTTCAGTTCCAGCTTTCCCGGCTGGCAAAGCCTGGATATCGACAATTCTCTCACCTGGAGCTGGGATAACGTAGATTTTCCCCACGAAGGCGAAGCTCTGAGCTGGATTTGCTTTGCCCCATCCGCCACTACTCCGCCCCTGAATATCTTTCCTCCTGCTTCCGGCACCAAAATGGCCGCAGCCATCAGCGCCTTGAATCCTCCTAATAGCGATTGGCTTATCAGCCCTCCCATGCATTTGGGAAACACGGCAGCGCTTAGTTTCATGGCTCGCTCCGCCACTGCAGATTACGGCCTGGAACGCCTCAGAGTGCTTGTATCCACCACTACGCCCGATCCCGCAGCGTTTGCTCCTATTTCAGAGGGAGCCTATCTCGAAGTGC
>CAZJMP010000132.1:0-1601 GCA_964547365.1 uncultured Candidatus Peribacteria bacterium
GCTGCACATTCGGGGCAATCTGGCTGTGGTAAACATCAATCAGTTTCATGCCATCGTTTTTTAGGTCTTCGGGCTTTTCTCCATCTTCAAATACAGTTTCTTCGAGGCTATTCTCCCATGTGTCTGAGAAATAATCCCTCCAGTGCTCCAGCGAAAGATCCTGCCCTGTCCGGATTTTCTGCCGGTAATTCTCCTCCAGAGTCGAATGGATGGATTTTCCAAGCGTCATTACTCCGGCTGGCGGGATTTTTAGTCCCTTCGCATACCTGAATTCATACTGAAGCGGGCAGCGCAGGTACATTTTCAGCTGAGTTACCGACATGTGCCTGCCATCCGGCTTCTCAAATGAAAGTTCAAGCTGATCACTATTCATAAAAAAATAGAAAGGAAAAGGCAGGTATACGGTTTATTTACGAAGGATGCGGTTTGTGCTTATAATCAGACGCTTCCTTCGAGCGGCCTTTATGCTCATCGTTTTCTTCTGCCGGCGGCGATAAAAACTCTTTAAAATCGGTCACGTAGCTTTCGAATTTTTTTGCCACATCGATTATCGTATCCGCCTTTTCATCAAGGGGCAAATCAATCAGATCATCTGTCGCGCTTAGGGCCGTCTTTAGGCAGCTCATCCTGACAATCTCCAAATCCTTTCTGAATGCGTGGTCAAAACCGTTTCCGTTATGCCCATTATATGATTGCCTCCCGTTTGAATCCGTTTCAGCTTTCGGATTTGCATCGGCTTTTGAGATTGCTGAAATGTTTTTGTATTTTCCCTTCTGCGAAAAGTTAAAGCTGACTGAATCACCTTCGTTTAGGTTTCCAAAATACTTCTTATCCCATACATTGTATCTTTCGCCGTCAATTGATAGTGTCATATAGGTTCTGCCATCATCGAGCTTATTCTCCCAGATTTTGGAAATCGTCCCCTTCATTCCCATCACCATCTTTCTGCGGTATAATTTCTTTCGAAATAAAATCCCCGCACTTTTCCGCCATCTCCTGATTGACTATGCCCTTAAAATTAAGGCACCAGATTCCAGTTCGTAGCTTAAAGGCCATAAGACAGTCCAGGCATTTGATGTCCTCGGCCTTGTAATGCTCCCCAAAATTAGGACAGGTAAATAGTCGTTCCTGAAAAATATTTTAACAGATTATAAATATTGACTTTGATAATTCGAAATGGCTTCATAAATTGCCAGAAATAGAGAAAAGGACCTCAAAATCCGGTGATTTATGAAGCCCAAAAAGCACTTCGAAACGCCTGATCTCTTCCGCGCCAGACTGGATCAAATACTCGATCATTCTCATCAGCTTTTTATCTTGGCCAACAAGATTGACTGGTCAGTTTTCGATGAAGCCTTTGGCCAGTCCTATGACGACAAGACTGGCAGGCCAGGCTGTCCAACCCGGTTGATGGTTGGCCTGCACTATCTGAAATATGCCTTCAATGAAAGCGATCAATCGGTTTTGGATCGCTTTCTGGAGAATGCTTATTGGCAATATTTTTGCGGTTTTGAGTACTTTCAACATGAGCTGCCGATCGACTCCAGCAGCATGACCAGATTCAAGAAACGCTTTGGCACCGGTGGTGCTGAAAAGCTCTT
>CAZJMP010000133.1:0-1580 GCA_964547365.1 uncultured Candidatus Peribacteria bacterium
CCTGAAGTCTACATAGAGTCTTTCATTAATCTCAAATAATTTCTGAGTCGAAGCGTCTTGGAGATATCATTGGATTTTTTTCTGGTCTCGAAGATCCTGATATATTTTTTGGATATCCTGATATTTTTTCTGGATATCTGCTAGAGTATCAGGGAATTTTTTTTCTAAAAACGGTAGTACCGTCTGCAAGGTCCTTGCAAGCGGAGTTACGATAACGACCCGATCGTCTTTCTTGAGCGTGCTGAGATATTTGCTTACTTTTTTCGCTTGTTTCTGTCCTTCTTTATTGAGATCTGTCCTGCTATAGCTATCATGTGTCCGTGTTTCGTTGTAGACGGTTTTCCCATGTCTTAGGATGATGTTCTTGGTGATATTCTTGGAGCCTTCTCTTGTACCTTGATAGATTTCTTCGAGCGTTCCGCAGACGATGATTTCTTCCGGTTTTTTTACGTTTTCTCGTACGGGGATAGGCGCTCATCGATATCTATTCCTTGCGAGATTCCGATCTGGTGCGGTCTTCAAGACGTCAATGAATCTCTTTTTCACTCCTTCAGGGACAAATCCAATCTTTTCTGCGTTGGGTACTGTGATGTCCGTCAATGATGGCTCTTTGATGAATCGGCTTGTCAACGCTTTGGAGATCAATGGCGTGTCGCATCTTCGGCAGTGCGGATACGAGTGCTCGTATGATCTCTGTCCGATCAATTTTTCTTGCTCTTTGAGATGTTGGATGACATCCTTGTTCGCATCATAGACTCTTATTCATTTCCATTCAGGCACTTCGTCTGTAAATTCTCCGTATTCGTTCACCGGCAAGAAGAGCCGATCTTTGGCGAATTCTCTCGGCATGAATTGTGCTACTGCGTTGAAGTCTTCTACACCGAATGCTGGTGCGATATGTACGATACCGGTACCGTCCTCGGTGCTGACGAACTCTCCTGGGATGAGTTTGAAAAATTGGTCCTTATATTTCTTTTCTATCTTACTGTTGTTGATATGCTGGAATAATGGTTCATATTTCAATCCTACCAATCCTTCTCCTTGGATGGTTTTGATGAGGATGTATTCTTCCGGATTCCTGTAATAACTTTTCAAAAGATTTTCGGCTATGACAAAATATTCCTTTACTCCTGGGTCGTAGACGACGGAGTAGCGGATGTGATTTCCTACTGCTAAGAACATATTGCTTGGCAAGGTCCATGGAGTGGTCGTCCATGCGAGTACGCTGAGTTTTGCGTTTGGATCCGTATGTTCGTAGATTTTTTTCTCATAGAGGTAGAGGTCGTAGAATTGGCTCATGATCTCCATATCATCATCGACGATCGTGTTCTCTATTTTTACTGCGAAACCTAATGCATTGTCTGATGGAATAATCTCTGCTCGTACCATCTGCGGCAATTTCTCTGGTTCCATAAGCTTAGGCTCTCCTTCAATCTCTATCTCGAACATATTGAGATTGAATAATCATCCGCGGAGGATCTGCTTGATAGCTCCCAATGGTTTCATGGATTTCACTTCGACCCCCAATTCTTCGCTTATCTCTTTTTTTACTGTTCATTCTAAAGTGTCACCCTTTTCTA
>CAZJMP010000134.1:0-1576 GCA_964547365.1 uncultured Candidatus Peribacteria bacterium
TAAGGAGGCAAGTCATGCAGGCATTCATTCGATTTGCCGGCGTCATCGCCGCGGCCGTCTTCATCACCGGCTGCTCCGGACTCATGCTGAGCGCCGAACGGCCGCGGTTCAATATCGCGAACATCCAGCCCCGGGAACTGAAACTCCTGGAGCAGGTCTTCACGATGGATCTGCGGATTCAGAATCCTTCTGGCTCACCGATCGACATCAAGGGGCTCGTCTTCAATCTGGAGATCAACGACATTCCCTTCGCCTCGGGTGTGTCCGACAAGCACCTGACCATACCGCCCTTTACATCGCGGCTTCTCCAGGTGGAGGCCGTGACGACCCTGGCCAGCCTGCTCCATCAGATCTCACAGGCTCAGAAAAGTACGGATGCGAGGAAGTTGAAATACCGGCTCAAAGGCAACATTCACACAGGATCGATGCCGGCAAGGATTCCTTTCGATGAAGCGGGTGAAATTTCAGGGTTTCAGGAGTGAAATCAGCCCGGGGCGGCCTGCGGGAATGAGCCTGAAGTTTCGGCACTGAACGCGGTATGTCGATTTTCCGAATGCCATTGGTCTTTATTCATACAAAGAGGGGGTGGACATGCAGGATTCAGAGCATAATCCGGAGAGGTATCAGACACTGAAGCGGATCGTCTCGGAGATCGCCGAGATGCGGAATCAACTGATCGAACAGGACAGGGCTAAAGTCGAGTTGGAACAGGAGATCGATCGATTGAAAGGTGTGGAGCAGGAGTTGCGTGTGGTGAAGGCGTCTCTCGAGGAGCAACTGGCCAGCAGCAACGCCGAACGGAAGCTTCTGTCGGAAAAGTTGGAGCATGAGATCAACGAACGGAATCGTGTCGAGGACGAGTTCCGGGCGATCCGGATTTCCCTCGAAGAGCAACTGGCCAGGCGAGCGTCGGAAATGGAACAGAAAATGAATGATCTCAGAAATGAGAGACAGACCATGAAGCAGGCATTGGACAGCCTGCAGCAGCAATTTCACACGTTATACAAGTTTTCGGAGGGGTCCTAAAAGGAGCCACGCATGAACATCAGAGTCCTGGTTGTTGCCGCTGTCGTTCTGGCGATGATGGCCTGCAGCGGCGTGTATTACAGAACCATGGAAAAGGTGGGCATCCACAAACGCGACATCATGGTTGACCGTGTCAAAGCCGCGCGCGACACGCAAAATGAAACCCGGCAGCAGTTCGTCACGGCCATGGAGCAGTTCAAGCGCGTCGTGAATTTCAAAGGCGGCGATCTGGAGAAAGAATACAACAAACTCAACGCCGCGCTGAAGAAAAGCGAAGCCAGGGCCGACGAAGTGCGGGAACGCATCCGCGCGGTCGAAGACGTCTCGGAGGCATTGTTCGATGAATGGCGCGCCGAGATGAAACTGTACGCCAGCGACGCACTTCGGAGATCCAGCCTGCAAAAGTACGATGCCACGAAGCAGAAGTACGCCGAACTGATCAAGGCCATGAAAAAAGCCGAAGCAAAGCTGGAGCCCGCTCTGGTTCCCCTGCGCGACCAGGTTTTATTCATGAAGCACAACCTCAACGCCAGGGCAATCACGGGGCTGA
>CAZJMP010000135.1:0-1543 GCA_964547365.1 uncultured Candidatus Peribacteria bacterium
AGCACATTATTTTCCAATCGTTGCAGCAACATGACACATCCGATCACAATCAATGTCCCGTATCGTCAAAAATGGATGAAGGCGACCAATGCTGCAGCCGCTCATCATATGAATGGTCCGATATATGGAATCAGTTCTGTAATCGCTACGATACCCGCAAGCGCTCATTTCTGGGGAAGATCCAATCCGAACAACGCTAGTATCCATAGGATAGCATACATTGCCACACCCATAAACAGACAGAGCATAAGTTGAGATTTCAATCGCACACCAAGTTGCTTGTAGATTTTTTCTATCTTCATGTAAATGAGTTTATATTTTTTCTGACCACCTAATCTCGCTATGAATTTCATAACAGAATCCTTTTGAAATGAAAACAGCACGGATAAGGTCAATACTATAGATGTCTGAGTAAAGAATGTAGCGATAGATCATACTGCGCTCACTGCCATAGTACCTATATTTTTTGCATAGGATGTTCCTGCACTCACCATCTGAGCGATATTCTGTTCCAATTGATTTTGCACTCCTGCTACTACGGTAGGGTCTCCCAATGAACTCAATATCCCTGTTTTGAGGCTTCATGGTAGCCGATGGATATCCTGGATAATGCCTGTCAAAGATTTAGTTGTCAGCACCTCCTGAAAATCTGAGATGCTACCGATAAAGATCGTGATAATATCCGATATCTGTCCGAGAATGAACGGAATGATAAACACCATTGCTCATAAGAATGCAAGCAAGAGCAATATATATGCTATAATGATGGATATTGCCCTATGCCCTATCTTTTTCTGGAAAAAATCGATTACTGCCTCCACTGCGAGAGAAATAATGTACGCCATAAAAATCAAATAAATGATATTCAGTGACTGATAGACTAACAATCCCAGAAACACAACCAACAATCAGAATGCTCGGAATTTGATGAACATCCTGTTGGTAAAGACAAATGGCGTAATAAGCGCTTTTTTTTCATTCTCTTTTTGCTCCTCAAGTTTTTTCTCTAATTTCTCTAATTCCAAAAGCTCTCTCTTATTGTCAGATTTGAGCGATTGAAAAAATGATGAGCTCTTCTTGATAAAACGCTTGAATATATTCATATGCATTCCCTAATCATATAAAATCATCTTTTAGAATCTTTTCTGATACAATCTATCATTGACCCATTTCCATGATTTTTCGAATTCATCTTGGATATACTTAATTGTATCTTTTTTTGAAAAATTTGCAATTTTTTTCTCTATCTCCGGGATGCGATCCTTGGAGATAACGATAAAAAACTTATAGAACGCGTCATTTATAGGATATTTCGTGAGATTATGCTGCTCTATGCGTTGCATTATCGCCCTTTTGATCATATGCCTAAACACCGATCTTTTGGAGAGTTTTATGGTAACGTGACAAGAAAATTGGTTATATTTGATATTGGGATATTGCTTGATATAGAAAAATCAGAACAATCCCTGGCTGAGATATTGTCTTTTTCTGGTCATAAAGATCACGTCTTTGCCTGTTAGTCTCTGTTTCTTTGGTAACAAAA
>CAZJMP010000136.1:0-1519 GCA_964547365.1 uncultured Candidatus Peribacteria bacterium
CTCCTTTCACGAGTATATGAATTGCGATTCAAACAACATGACTTCAATGAAAAACTTCTCGATGAAGCGAGACAAAATGTCCATAGCATGATCGAAGAAGTGATTCTCTGACAAATGATTGACGTCGATATGACCGTTTCCGATCCGGCTGCCCTTTCTTTGATCGACAAAAAAAATACGTACAAGACCGCTTCCTATACCTTTACTAGACCTATGCTCACCTGAGCTATCCTCGCTGGTGCAAACGAAGAGCAAAGACATCTCATCAAGGAACTCGGCAACTATATGGGTATGGCATTTCAGATGAGAGATGATTATCTTGACCTAACATTCTGAGACAAAACCAAATCCGCATTCTCCGATATCCAAGAAGGACAACAGACGTATTTCACCAATTATATCTTTGAAAAAGGCACAGCAGAACAAAAAGATCTTTTGAAATCCTGCATGGGGAAAAAACTCGATAAATCTCAAATCAAAGAGCTGCAAGCAATGTTTGAATCAAGCGGCGCGATAGAGTTCGGCAGGACGTGAGTCATAGCATACAGCAAGAAAGCCAGAGAAATCCTCGACCAAATCCAATTCAATGAGCTTGCGAAGCAGAGCGTTCTCGCACTTATCAAGAAGATGGAAAAACTAGAGCACTAAACTACATTCCCTCTTTTTGGTTAATTTCCTCATCCCAACCTTCTCCTTCAGAGAAGGAGCAGTGACCATCCCCTCTCTGAAGGAGAGGGGGAGAAAGGGGGTGAGGAAAATTTTTTCAGTAAAGGGGGCACATCATATCATAAATATAGCTCCATGTTTGTTTGGAGTTTTTTTTATTAAAAAAAAATGCTCCGTTCGAAAACGAACGGAGCTACGCTAGTGATATACGCTTCATATAAGCAGCCCAAAAAGCTTATACTTAGTGAATGATCACTTTTTGTGTTCCGGTAGTACCATATTGATCAGTGATACGGATCAGATACAATCCAGGAACAGTATTCAAGGAAAATTGTTTTTTGTCTGTCATTTCTTCAGAGAAGATCAACTCTACTGATGAATTATAGACAGAAACAATATATTTCCCTTCTGCCGAGATGGTGAACACACCATTGCTCGGATTAGGATAGAGATCGAAATTCAACAGACTTTCTTCTCCAACACTTGCTGTAGTATCAGCTTCAGTAATTGGGTAAGAAAAGGCTGTGACTTCGGTTTTTGCTGTTGTGGTAATCACTGCAGCGACGACCACCAAAGAGTCAGTGAATGCAAATGGCCCATAGGTGTTTTGCGATCCAGGAACATAGGTCAAATAACTCAAAGCATTCAGCACTTCTCCGGTATACAACTCATACTTGGAGATAAGCGAAGCTTTTGCACCGCCTTCAACTTCATAATCAGTCCAATTGGCAGTGAATCCTCCGACGGTTACATTGACACTTACTTTGCAGGTCGTGTGATAATCAGACAATACAGATAGATTTCCGCAGGTATCCTGGAACTGGATTTTGTAGGTCCAAGCACGAAGCTTGGA
>CAZJMP010000137.1:0-1519 GCA_964547365.1 uncultured Candidatus Peribacteria bacterium
ATGGATGTAGATAGATTGTATCAGATATTCAAAGATGTATATTTGTATCATTTAGATACTTTGCGAGTAAAACATCTTGATGATATGGAATATCTCAGAGACAAGGTTGGTCTTATGTGATATGCGCAGCTTGATCCTTTGGTTGTTTACAAAGCTGAAGCTTATGAAAAGTTCCAAATATTGTTGTACAGACTCAAATTTGACGTGACTGCGTATATTGCTGGTGTCGACTTTGCTACTCTTCAACAACAATCACAAGTACAACAAGTAGTTATGACAGGTTCTCAGAGTGAAGCTGAATATCTCAAAATGTTGGAAAAGGTAAGTGCTGAAATGCCAAAGATATCTTCTCAGAAACAATCTCCAGAAAAAATGGTATATGAAAATAGTGAAGGTGTAGAAATATTTGAAGTCGATGATACCAACAAACCAACCTGAACACCTGATGTGTTTAGCAACAAAATAAGGCCAAATGACTTATGTCCTTGTGGGTCGGGGAAAAAATATAAGAAATGTTGTGGAATGAAATAGAACTGAACTTAGAAAAAATTGGTATCTAGTATTTGCTAGTGTACCAATTTTTTTTATTTAATGTATTGCAATATATCTTTTTTTAAACAGTCATAATCATGCAAAACTTCGGTAAGTAATAAGGTCTTGATAATGAATTTTTATGTTGCCTATAGGCAAATCGCTTTCTATTAATTCTGTGTGTGAATCATAGCAGTAAAATACTTCTTTTATGTCATTATATCATCGTATACTAATATAATGCTGTTTTATTATTGCTTTTAATATGTTGAAACTTGTGTTTTTGGTATATGCATGACTAATAAGTATGATTATTGGTCATTTTTTTATTTGTTTTTTTAAAAAATTTATTTTTTCTATCATTTCTTTTTTTTCGCATTTGTCATATGTGTATGGTATATTATATTTTTTGAGTGTTTTGCATAATTGTTTTGGTAAAGAAAATCTTATTATTCTATGAATTTTTGACGATGCATATTCTTTTGCTTCTTTGTTTTTTGTTTTTGGATAAAAAGATTCTACTACTGCTTTTATATTAAACAATCAACATTCTCTAAAATTACGTTGTTGTTCATATTTTTTTGGTTTTTTGTCTAAAATAAATATTTTTTTTGTCATTTTTTTTGTGTATGTATAAATTATGTTGTTGTTTCGTTTGGTGTTGTATTTTGTGTTTCTCATGTTTCTGGAAGTTTATTTTCATCTGTACTCATTCATAATCTTGCTTCCATCTCTGCGTCAACGAATTCTCTTTTTCTTCCATATTTTTTACTAGAATATTCTTTGAGGATAGAGACGATTTTTTTGTTTTGATATGATTTTGTATAAATCATATTCATACTAAATGCACGAGTAGTTGCGTTGTCGATGTTTAATTTTACATATGCTTTATAATTGGCTATACCTACGATATCTTCTGTCGAAAGTACTGGAGCATATTCTTTTTCGAGGAACTCTGCATCGGGTGCACCGACTTTGAATGATTGCA
>CAZJMP010000138.1:0-1501 GCA_964547365.1 uncultured Candidatus Peribacteria bacterium
CGGTACCATGATCGTTATGTGGCTGGGAGAACAGATCACAGAGCATGGTATTGGTAATGGAATCTCTCTGATCATCTTTGCCGGTATCATTGCCAGATACCCGGAAGGATTCATCAGAATGTTCCAAACTGCCGGAACCGATATGAAAGCCTGGATCCTGCGTCTGATCGCTATGATCATCATGGTTGGTGTTACCGCTGCCGTGATCTTCGTGACCGAAGCCGTACGCAAGATACCGGTGCAATATGCCAAACGCATTGTCGGTAGAAAGGTTTATGGCGGACAGAGCACTTTCATCCCCTTGAGGGTCAACACCGCTGGTGTGATTCCCATCATCTTTGCCCAGTCTGTAATCATGTTTCCTGCCACCATTGCCATGTTCTTTGGCAAGAATGGCGGCTTCATGGTGACTCTTCAGAGATGGCTTTCACCGGGTGCATTGCTCTATACCCTTCTTTACGTTGGATTGATCATCTTCTTCGCCTATTTCTATACAGCTATGGTGCTTAACCCCACCGAAATGGCTGAGAACATGGTGAAGTATGGCGGACATATTCCTGGCAAGAAGCCCGGAAAGAAGACCGCCGATTACATCAATTCCGTATTGGTAAGAATCACTCTTCCCGGCGCTATCTTCTACGCTTTAGTAGCCTTGATGCCTGAGATGATGACCAAATGGTTGGATCTTCCCTTCTACTTTGGTGGAACCGGTCTGATCATTGTGGTTGGTGTTGCTCTCGATACTTTGCAACAGATCGAATCTCACCTCGTGATGCGTCACTACGACGGCTTCATGAAGAAAGGCAAGCTTCGCGGACGTACAAACTAATGATCTACCTGAAAAACGACTCAGATATCCAAAGAATGCGCATCAGCTGCCGCTTGATTGCAGAGCTCTTTGAGAAGCTGGAAGCCATGATAGTTCCCGGAGTTGACACTCTGGAGCTGGATAGGTTTGCCGAAAGCTTCATCACGAGTCGTGGAGCCAAACCTGCTTTCAAAGGATACAGAAACGACGGTCTTCCGCCTTTTCCTGGTACTCTGTGCACCTCGGTCAATTCCGGGATTGTACACGGCATCCCCTCCAAGAAAGTTGTGCTGGCCGAAGGTGATATCATTGGTATAGATGTCGGAGTCCTGAAAGATGGTTTCTACGGTGACGCAGCCCGCACCTATGCAGTTGGCAAGATTACTGCCGAAGCAGAGCGGTTGATGCAGGTAACTCAGGAAGCGCTCAGGCGTGGAATTGCGGCTGCCAGAGTTGATAACCGGATAGGTGACATCTCGGCAGCGATTGGAAGCTATGTGGCAGAGATGGGATACTTTGTAGCAGATAACCTCACCGGTCATGGAATCGGCAGAGATCTGCATGAAGATCCCCAGATACCCAATAGCGGAAAGGCCGGGCGTGGTCCCAGAATCAAAGCCGGTATGACTCTGGCGATTGAACCGATGGTAAACATCGGCACCAACAAGGTCAAGGAAATGGGCTGGGAGTTTT